>NZ_JBFULQ010000035.1:0-22289 GCF_054049815.1 Mesorhizobium sp. P5_C1
GTCGTTGACAGCGCCGCTTCGCTCCWCAACGTGGCCCATGATAGCCAAGCGAGATTGCATCGCCTTGAAGGGCAGCTATCCAGCCTTTCAAGCTCTGTCGCTGATGGTTCTGCTTCCCTCAACAGCGCGACCCAGGACAGTCGGGCTGCATTGCATCGAATTGACGGGGAGCTGTCGCGCCTTTCAAATTTCGTCAATGAGAGCAAACGGCTCTACAACGGCATGATGCCGCTTTTTATAAGAAAAATGTTTCGTCGGGCTCGGGGGCGAGGTTGAAGTTGTCTGGTGGCGTTCGTGGCTATTCAATTTGCACATCGCCAAGGTCCGGCAGCAATTACCTGTGCCAGCATCTCAGCAGCACCGGAATGCTCGGGCATCCGCTCGAGTATTTCAATTGGAGGGGACGCCGCTTTTTCGACGATCCAAATTTTCCCGAAGATGTGGCAGGGCAGGTCGAAAAAATTCTCACCATGGGCGCAACCGCCAATCGTATCTATGGTCTGAAAATCTTTGCCCACCAGCATGATTSGATCTCAAGCGAAATAGGCTGGTTCGACGCGCTTCCGAATCTTCGGTTTATCTCTCTATCAAGGCGGGACCTTCTCGGTCAGGCAATATCCTGGGCGAGGGCCCTCCAAACCGGTCAATACCGCTCTACTCAACCGGTGAGCCAGGAAACGGTTTTCGATGCCGAGCTGATCCAGAGGCAACTCGATGCGCTGGTTCGGGAGAGGGCGCGTTGGGAGATGTTCTTTGCCCGGACCGGGATTGATCCTCTCAGGCTTGAATACGAGTCGATAGTCGCGGATCCCCTGGATGCCATCCGTCAAGTCGCGGACATGATGGGTGTGACGCTCCAACGCAGCCCGGATTCGACCAGCATCGTGATCCAGCAACAGCGAGACTCAATCAGCTTCGATTGGGCGGATCGTTTCAGGCGTGAGCGGGGCAATCCAAATACGCTGGACTTTGTGTAGGGCTACCTGCATGCGGTGACGAACGTCGAACGGGTCGGGGATCGACGCTGCCCTTCAGCGACCTTCGAACACCAGCGAAACATGTCCGCCGTCATGCCGCTCGAGCCGGCCGGCGAGGTCGAGTTCCAGGAGCACCATGAAGACCTGGGCCGGATGCAGGCCGGTGTGGCGGATGATCTCGTCGACCGACACCGGCGTCGGGCCAAGCGCCTCGATGACGCGGGCGCGGTCGCTTTCGCCGGGCGGCGGCGTGACCGAGAAGTCGGGCGGGTCTTGAAACGGCGGCACATCCGGCGCCCGCAAACCGGTCAGCGGCGAGATCGCCCTGGAAATGTCCGAGGCCTCGGTGACCAGGGTGGCACCGTCCTTGAGCAGGCCGTTGGTGCCGGCGGCGCGCGGATCGAGCGGCGAGCCCGGCACGGCGAAGACCAGCCGGCCCATTTCGCCGGCAAGCCTGGCGCTGATCAGTGATCCAGAGCGCTGCGCTGCCTCGACCACCACCAACCCAAGGGCCGCGCCCGCGACAAGGCGGTTGCGGCGCGGAAAATCCTGGGCGCGCGGCTGCCAGCCGAACGGCATTTCCGAAATGACGGCGCCGCGCTCGGCAATTTCCTCGCACAAGCCGGCGTTTTCGGGCGGATAGGGCAGGTCGAGCCCTCCGGCCAGCACACCGATCGTGCCGGTCGACAGACTGCCTTGATGCGCCGCCGTGTCGATGCCGCGGGCCAGTCCCGAGACGATGCCGTAGCCGTCGCGGCCGAGTTCGGCAGCCAGCATGCGCGCCATCTTGATGCCGGCCAGCGATGCGTTTCGGGCACCGACGATGGCGACCCCCGGCAGCCGGAACACGGCGGCATTTCCCTTGACGGCCAACAGTGGCGGCGGATGGTCCATGTTGCGCAACAGCGGTGGATAGTCGGGCTCTCCGATGCCGACAAAGCGCGCGCCGGCCTTTCGGGCTGTTTCCAATTCGGCCTCGGCTTCGGCGATCGACGGGATGCGGGCGATGCGGTTGGCGCCGCCCGAAATCATCAATTCCGGAAGGATTTCCAGCGCAACCTCGGCAGAACCGAAGCGGTTGATCAGATCGCGGAAGGAGGCCGGACCGACATTCTGGGTGCGGATCAGCCGCAGCCAGCTCACCCGCTGCCGGTCGCTGAGGCGCGGCCCGGCGGCGGGTTCGCTCACGTCTTGGCTCCGATCTTGCCCTCGGTGCCGGCAAGCAGGCGTGAAATGTTTTCCCTGTGCTTGATGAAGACGATGATGCTCATCACCACGAACAGGGCGGCGATCTGCGGCGTGCTCAGGAAATAGAGGGCGATCGGCACGACAATGGCCGCCGTCAGCGCTGCCAGTGAGGAGTATCGGAACAGGAAGGCCATCACCAGCCAGACGATGGCGAAGATCAGCGCCACCTGCCAGGCAAGCCCAATGAGCACGCCGAGATAGGTCGCGACGCCCTTGCCGCCCCTGAAGCCCAGCCATGCCGGGAAGAGATGACCGAGAAAGGCGCCGAGACCGGCCCAAATCGCCAATTCAGGGGCGAAATGGCCTGTTATCAACACGGCGGCGGTGCCCTTCAGCGCGTCGAGCAGCAGCGTCGCGGCGGCAAGCCCCTTGTTGCCGGTGCGCAGCACATTGGTGGCGCCGATGTTGCCCGAGCCTATCTTGCGCACATCGCCAAGGCCGGCCGCGCGGGTGAGCAGCAGTCCGAAGGGAATCGAGCCCAGGAGATAGCCGAACACCAGCGCCGGGATGAGGCTGTAAGTCATTGTTTCCCCCGCATTTCCCCCAGAATGGCCGGATCAGGCGCGGTGCGCGGTGGCCGGCTCAGATTGAGAACACTGTGCGGCCCGCCACCAGCGTTTGCAAGACCTTGCCCTGCAACCGCGCGCCTTCGAAACAGGTGTTTTTCGAACGCGAGCGAATGCCGCTCTCGGCGACGATCCAGGGTTCGTCCAGATCGACCAGCGCAAGATCGGCAATCGCCCCCGGCTTCAGCGTGCCGCCAGGCAGGCCGAACAATCTCGCCGGCGCAGTCGATAGCGTCTCGATCAGCCTGAGCAGTGGCACATCGCCATTGTGGTAGAGCCGCAATGCCGCTCCCAGCAGGGTTTCGAGCCCGATGGCGCCGGCCGCCGCATCGGCAAAGGGCAGGCGCTTGGTGTCGACATCCTGCGGATCGTGCGAGGAGACGATGATGTCGATGGTGCCGTCCCTGACCGCTTCGATCATGGCCAGCCGGTCTTCCTCGGCGCGCAACGGCGGGGTCAGGCGGAAGAAGGTGCGGTATTCGCCGACATCGTTTTCATTGAGCGACAGATTGTGGATCGCCACGCCCGATGTCACGGTCGCGCCATCGACTTTCGCCCGCGTCACGGCGTTTGCTGCCATCGCGGTCGAGATCTTCGCCGCATGGTACGAACCGCGCGTCAGCCGTGCCAGCGCAAGGTCGCGCTCGAGAGGGATGGATTCGGCTTCACGCGGAATGCCGGAAAGGCCGAGCCAGCTGGCGTATAGGCCCTCGTTCATGACGCCGGACGAACCGAGGTCCGCGTCCTGCGTTTCATGCACGATGGTGGCGCCGAAGTCGCGCGCATAGGTCAGCGCGCGGCGCATAACCAGGGCGCTCGATATGGTGTGGCGGCCGTCGGTGAAGGCGACGGCGCCGGCTTCGCGTAAGAGGCCGAACTCGGTCATCTCGCGGCCGTCGAGGCCCTTGGTGATCGCCGCCGCCGGAAAGACGTTGACGCTTGCGGTGTCCTTGGCGGTGCGCAGCACGAACTCTACCAGCGCCACATTGTCGATCACCGGATCGGTGTCGGGCATCATGACGACGGAGGTGACGCCGCCGGCCGCCGCAGCGACACTGGCCGAAGCGATGGTTTCGCGATGCTCGCCGCCCGGCTCGCCGATGAAGACGCGGCCGTCGATCAGGCCTGGAATGATCGCCTTGCCGGCGCAGTCGATAACGGTCGCACCCCCGGGCGTGCCCTGGTTCAGCGCTGCCTTGCCGGCGGCGACGATCTTGCGGCCATCGAGGATGACGGAGCCGACTTCGTCGACACCGCGCGATGGGTCGACAATGCGAGCGCGCTCAAAGACCGTTATGCTCATGCGCCACGGCCCTCTTGATTGCGGCCCTCTTGATTGCGACGCGGGTCGAGCAGCGCTTCCATCACCGCCATGCGCACGGCAACGCCCATCTCGACCTGTTCCTGGATGACGCTTTGCGGGCCGTCGGCGATTTCTGAGGCGATCTCGACGCCGCGGTTCATCGGGCCGGGATGCATCACCAGCGCGTCGTCCTTGGCGGCCTTCAGCTTTTCGGCATCGAGGCCGAAATAGCGGAAATATTCGCGCACCGAAGGCACGAAGGCACCTTCCATGCGCTCGCGCTGCAGGCGCAGCATCATCACCACGTCGGCGCCCTTGAGGCCTTCGGCCATCGAGCGGGTGACGATGACGCCCATTTTCTCAATGCCACTGGGCAACAGGGTCGACGGTGCAACGACCCGCACCTGCGCGCCGAGCGCGTTGAGCAGCATGATGTTGGAGCGAGCCACGCGCGAGTGCAGGATGTCGCCGCAGATCGCCACGATCAGCTTCGACAGCGGACCCTTGGCGCGGCGGATGGTCAGCGCATCGAGCAGAGCCTGTGTCGGGTGTTCATGCGCGCCGTCGCCGGCATTGACCACCGAGCAGCCGACCTTCTGCGCCAGAAGGGCGGCAGCGCCCGCTGACTGGTGGCGGATGATCAAGATATCGGGCCGCATGGCATTCAGCGTCATCGCCGTGTCGATGAGCGTTTCGCCCTTCTTCACCGATGAACTCGCCACCGACATGTTCATGACATCGGCGCCGAGCCGCTTTCCGGCGAGCTCGAACGACGATTGCGTGCGCGTCGAAGCTTCATAGAAGAGGTTGATCTGGGTGCGGCCGCGCAGCGTCGAAGTTTTCTTCTCGGACTGCCGTGAAATCGCGACAGCGCGGTCCGCCCGGTCGAGCAGAAGCTCGATGTCGGCGGGGGAAAGATCGCGGATGCCCAGAAGATGGCGGTGAGGGTAGAGTGGCAGGGACGAAGCGTCGGTCATCTCAAGGCGTTGCTATAGGGTGGAGATTTTGCGGCTGCAAGCGGCAGCTTTGGATTGGAGCTGTTCTCCCCGGTATTTTCATCGTGCGCCTTGTATGGCTTGGGCTATATCTAGCCGATGGCCTCGGATTCGTGGTTTTCTGACGATAGGGACCTTTCTCCCGATAAAAGGATTGGGCGTGACCGACGACGTGACGAACCAGCCGCCGCCGCTGACGGGCGGCAACGCCTGGCGGGGCGATCCGTTGCTGATCCAGCTTGCGGAGCGCTTTTCCGATCCGGTGCGCAAGGACCTCGACGGGCTCGGCCGTTTCGTGCTGACGCAGGAGGCGCAGGAGTTAGCCCGTCTCGCCAATGCCGAGACGCCGAAGCTCAGGACGCATGACCGCCAGGGGCGGCGCATCGATGTGGTCGAGTTCCATCCCGCCTATCATGCCCTGATGCGCCGCTCGGTGGCCAATGGGCTGCATTCCTCGGTTTGGGAAAACGGCGACGCCGAGATTGGCCGCCGCCACCAGGTCCGCGCTGCCCGTTTCTATCTGACAGCGGAGCTCGAGACCGGGCATCTGTGCCCGATCACCATGACCAATGCTTCCCTGGCGGCGTTGATGGCCAGCCCAAAACTGTTTCGCGAATGGGCGCCGCGGGTGACGACGCGCAAATACGACCAGGGCCAGAAGCCACCGGTCGAAAAGACCGGGCTGACGCTCGGCATGGGCATGACCGAGAAGCAGGGCGGCACGGATGTGCGCGCCAATGTGACAAGGGCGGAACGCGTCGGTAGCGGGTTCTATCGCCTGACGGGGCACAAATGGTTCATGTCGGCGCCGATGTCGGATGCGTTCCTGGTGCTCGCACAGGCGCCGGAGGGGCTGTCTTGCTTCCTCGTGCCGCGCGTTCTCGGCGACGGCTCGGGCAACGGTTTCCGTTTCCAGCGGCTGAAGGACAAGCTCGGCAACCGCTCGAACGCCTCTTCCGAGGTGGAATTCGTCAACGCCATCGGCGAGATGGTCGGCGAACCGGGTGCGGGCGTGAAGACGATCATGGACATGGTGACCTTGACCCGGCTCGACTGTGCGGTCGCATCTTCGGCGATCATGCGTGCAGGTCTTGCCGAAGCCGTTCATCATGCCCGCCATCGACAGGTGTTCGGCGCCAATCTGATCGAGCAGCCGCTGATGCAGCGGGTGCTGGCCGACATGGCGCTCGATGTCGCCGCCGCCACCGCGCTGTCGTTCCGGCTGGCGCGGTCCTTCGACGAGGCGGCGAGCGATCGCGGCGAAGCCGCATTCGCCCGCGCCATGACGCCGGTCGTCAAATACTGGGTGTGCAAGATCGCGCCGCCTTTGCTCTACGAGGCGATGGAGTGCCTCGGCGGCAACGGCTATGTCGAGGAGGCGCCGCTCGCCCGCTACTATCGCGAGGCCCCGGTCAATGCGATCTGGGAAGGGTCCGGCAATGTCATGGCGCTCGACGTGCTGCGCGTGCTCGGGCGCGCGCCCGGCCTGTTCGAGGATGTGCTGGCCGGTATCGACCGTGACCTCGGCGCCGGCGGGCGTGGCACGATCGGCGTGCTGAAGGCGGCGATGCAGGTTGCCGCGACCGACGACGGCTCGGCCCGGCTGCTTACCGAACAGCTGGCGCTATCGGCGGCGGCGGCGGAATTGCGTCGGCTGGGGGCAGGGCGAATCGCCGACGCGTTCGTCGAGACGCGGCTCGCCGGCCAGTGGCGCAACACTTATGGCATGCTCGATTCGCGTCATGACGCGCGCATGATCATCGACACGCTCTATCCGCCTGTGAATTGAGTTTTCAAGATCGCAAAAAAGTGGCGCCATCGATCATTTTGAGGCGTCGGCGAGCCCCCACACGCGCGTCACTAATCGCCGTTAACCTTAACAAATGGTTTCCGTTGCGGTGACGAGCGGCAAAGCCCACTGTCGCGGCGAGAGCAAGGAATGGTTCAAATTGGCCAAATCCCTGCTTTGCGAAGCAGGAATGGCGATGCGACATGTACTGACCTCTTTTCTGGCCTTGCACTGGGCGATCGTTTTCGCCCTGCTTGCGTTCATATGCATCGACGGAAACCGTGGTGTTGCTGCAGCGCTGGGTGTGTTGGGTGCCACCATCGAGGGCACTCGCTTCATCGACCTCGACAACGCCATAGTCGTGGCCCCGCTCGCCACCGCCTTGCTGGTCGTCGCTGTGCTGTTCTTCTGGGCCTTTGTCGAAACCCTGATCAATGACGCGACCAGCCAGGGTGTCGACAGCGTCGCCCGCATCGCTTTCATCTCCGCGTCCGGCGTGTTGTCGCTGATCGTCGTCGGCGGCGCCGCGCAAGGCATCAGCGGGCTGTTCATGGTTGTGGCGGTGCAGCTGGCGGCACTTCTGGCATCCTATGTCGCCATGCTTGCCGAGCGACGGTCCGTTGCGGCGGTTGCTCAGGGCGATGGCGAGATCCGCGTCGCCGCGCACGCCATGGCCGAGGCCGCGGCCCACAATTCGCTGCTTTCGCTCATATCGGGCCGGACGGGCCCGAATCCCAGGGGAGGCCGCTGATGCGTTACATCTTCGCATTGTGGGCAGCCCCGATGGCGCTGTTCTGGGGCTGGTTCTACCTGTCGCTCAACGACATGAACTTCGGTTATGTCATGCTGAGCCGGCGGCTGCACGACTTCGTCTTCCAGCTCTATGGCCAGATGCTCGGTATCGATCCGGCGACCATCCCCGGCATGGTGGCAAAGGCCTGTGTCTTCGACGGGTTTCTGCTGATGGCGCTGTGGGCGTTTCGCCGCCGCCGCGAGATCGCCGGCTGGATCAAGCGGCGCTGGGCGGGTCCGGTTCCGTTCGAGCGGATGCGTGGAGCGACTGAAGCCGGTCCAAAACTCCCTGCAGAATAAACGCGGCTGCCGCCGAATCGATCTTGCCGGCGCGTTTGCGGCGCGAGAAATCCATTTCGATCAGCGTCCTTTCGGCCGCTACCGTCGATAGCCTTTCGTCCCAGAGCACGAAAGGCAGGTCGCTCACCTGCGCCATGTTGCGGACGAAGGCGCGCGATTTCTGTGCGCGTGGCCCTTCCGAACCGTCCATGTTGATCGGCAGTCCGATCACCACCGCGCCGGCATTCTCCTTCTGCAGCAGGGCTAGCAGCACGACAGCGTCGAGCGAGAATTTCCTTCGCATGATGACTGGGCGCGGATGGGCAAAGGAGAACCTCTGGTCCGAGACGGCGACGCCGATCGTCTTGTCGCCGAGGTCAAGCCCTGCCAGCGTCTTGCCGCCGGCAAGCCGCGCCGGCAATTCCTCGATCGTGATAATGCCCAATGGCCGTCCTTCGCCCTTCACCGCCATGTGTTCTCTCAGACACACAACGGACACAGTAACCCTTTGATCTCAGGGCTATCGGCGTTCTATCCTTTGGCAAGGCAAAAATCGAGGAAAGCATTCATGAAATTGACCTGGTACGGCCACTCGGCGTTTCGCATCGAAACCGCTGACGCCAAGATCCTCATCGACCCCTATCTGATCGGCAATCCGTCCTGGACGGGCGGCTGGGAAGGGCCGGCCGAGGGCATCACGCATGTGCTGCTGACGCACGGTCACAGCGACCACATCAGCGGCGCGCTGGAAGTGCTGGGCAAAAGCGGCGCCCAGTTGGTCGCCAATTTCGAAATCTGCATGTACCTGGTGGGCAAGGGCGCCAGCGACAAGAAGATCAACCCGGGCAACATCGGCGGCACCGTCGATTGCGGCGGTTTCACCACCACCTTTGTCCAGGCGCTGCACTCCTCATCGTTCCCGGGCGATGGCGGCCAGAACACCTATCTCGGCAATCCGGGCGGCCTCGTCCTGCATTTCCCGGAAGACCGGACGCTCTATCACATGGGCGACACCGACATCTTTTCCGACATGGCGCTGATCAACGAGTTGCATGAACCGAAGATCGGCATCGTGCCGATCGGCGACCGCTTCACCATGGGCGGTGCGGTGGCCGCGCTCGCCTGCCGCCGCTTCTTCAAATTCGAAACCGTGGTTCCCTGTCACTTCGGCACGTTTCCGATGATCGATCCGACCGCCGATAAGTTCGAGGCGGGCCTGGAAGGATCCGGCGTGAAGGTGGCATTGCCGAAGATCGGTGAGACGATTACGATTTAGACGCAGCCAAAGCGGAATGAAACCATGGCCTTGAGGCAGTCTCTTTGCGTGTCCATGTTGGTCGCGGCGTCACCCGCGCTCGCCGCCGACGATTTCATCGAAGGCGTCTACCTCCAATCCGAGGAGCTTTGCACACAGGCCAGGAAGGCTACGCTGCAGACGCTGATCGACGCTGGCAACATCGTGCTTTCGGCGCATGGCCTGCAAGGTGTCGAATACAATTGCGAGTTCGTACAGATCAGCAAGGCGACAGCCTCGCCAAGCTGGGCGGTGACGGCCATCTGCCAGGAACCGGGTTATGTGTTTCCCGACGTCCTTTCAGTGACCCAGATGAGCTCGACGCAGATCGATCTCGTCTCGGTCCGGCCGGCCGATGACGAAAGCGAGGCGAACGGCAACAGCGGCAGCTACTATCTGTGCGAGGGCGTTGCCCTGCCATAGACAGYATCTAAACGGTAGACCGATGACAGAAGAGCTGGGCCGACGCCTGGTGCTCTCGCACGATGCATGTTGCGCCGCGCGCGCGGCGCCGCTATAGCCCGAACTGGTTTTCCCCGAGGCAAAACATGTCCGTTGACGTCAAGACAGTGAAGCGCGTCGCGCGTCTCGCCCGCATTGCGGTGAGCGAAGAAGATGCCGAACGCATGACTGGCGAGCTGAACGCCATCCTCGGCTTCGTCGAGCAGTTGAACGAGGTCGACGTTTCCGGGGTCGAGCCAATGACCTCGGTGACGCCTATGGACATGAAGAAGCGCCAAGACGTCGTCACCGACGGCAACAAGGCCGCCGATATCGTAGCCAACGCACCGGCGACCGAAGAGAATTTCTTCCTCGTGCCGAAGGTCGTGGAGTAGCGCGCCGATGGCTATCGAGATCGCCGTTGAAACGCCGCTGCAGGAGGACGTGCGCGGTCTGGTCAACGAGCTCAACCAAACGCTGCTCGAACTGACGCCGCCGGAGCACTGCTACCACCTGACGGTTGAGCAGATGGCCGGTGAGGATACGACCGTTTTCATCGCCCGCGACAACGGCCTGGCCATCGGTTGCGGCGCGCTGAAGCGTCATGACGGCGCCATCGGCGAGGTCAAGCGCATGTACACGCGGCCCTCGCATCGCGGACGCAAGATCGGCGCAGGGATCGTCGAGCGGGTCGAGGCGCTGGCGCGCAAGGAGGGGCTGAAACGCCTGGTGCTGGAGACGGGCGATCGTCATCCAGCCGCGTGGACCGTCTACGAACGCGCCGGGTTTTCGCGCTGCGGCCCGGTGCTGGATTATCCCGATTCCGAGTGGTCGGTGTTTTACGAAAAGAGCCTTTGATGAGCGACCTGACCCAGCTTACGATTTCACAGGCCCGTGCCAAGCTGCGCGGCAAGGAAATCACCGCGACCGAAATCACCGAGGCCTATCTCGCCGCCATCGATCGCGCCAATCCGGTGCTCAATGCCTATGTGGCGGTGACCGGCGACAAGGCGCGCGACATGGCCAAGGCGTCCGACGCCAAACTGGCGAAGGGCGAGGGCGGTGCGCTGGAAGGCATCCCGCTCGGCATCAAGGACCTGTTCGGCACCGAAGGCGTCCATACCCAGGCCTGCAGCCATGTGCTTGACGGGTTCAAGCCGCGCTACGAATCGACCGTTACCACCAATTTATGGACCGACGGCGCGGTCATGCTGGGCAAGCTCAACATGGACGAGTTCGCCATGGGCTCGTCCAACGAGACGTCCTACTACGGCCCGGTCATCAACCCGTGGCGGCGTTCGCGCCTCGACACGGTGGTGATGCCGACCACGCATCAGGGCGACGGCGGCTTCGTATCGGCTGGCGGCACCAGGACCGCGCGCAGCCTGGACAATGCGCAACTGGTGCCGGGTGGTTCCTCCGGCGGTTCGGCAACCGCGGTCTCGGCCTTCCTGTGCGCCGGCGCGACGGCGACGGATACGGGCGGCTCGATCCGCCAGCCGGCGGYCTTCACCGGTACTGTCGGCATCAAGCCGACCTATGGACGCTGCTCGCGCTGGGGCATTGTCGCCTTCGCCTCGTCGCTCGACCAGGCCGGACCGATCGCCCGCGATGTGCGCGATGCCGCGATCCTGTTGAGGTCGATGGCCTCCGTCGACCCGAAGGACACAACCTCGGTCGACCGGCCGGTGCCGGACTATGAAGCGGCGATCGGCAAGCCGATCAAGGGCATGAAGGTCGGCATCCCCAAGGAGTACCGCGTCGACGGCATGCCCGAAGAGATTGAGGCGCTGTGGCAGAAGGGCATTGCCTGGCTGAAGGACGCCGGCGCCGAGATCGTCGATATTTCCTTGCCGCACACCAAATACGCGCTGCCGGCCTATTACATCGTGGCGCCCGCCGAGGCGTCGTCCAACCTCGCGCGCTACGACGGCGTCCGCTACGGGTTGCGCGTGCCGGGCAAGGACATCGTCGATATGTATGAGAAGACCCGCGCCGCCGGTTTCGGCCGCGAGGTCAAGCGCCGCATCATGATCGGTACCTATGTGCTGTCGGCGGGCTATTACGACGCCTACTATCTGCAGGCGCAGAAGGTGCGCAATCTGATCAAGCGCGACTTCGAGAAGGTCTTCGCCACCGGCGTCGATGTCATCCTGACCCCGGCGACACCATCCGCCGCCTTCGGCATCGCCGATGAGGACATGGCGGCCGATCCGGTCAAGATGTATCTGAACGACATCTTCACCGTCACCGTGAACATGGCTGGCCTGCCGGGCATCGCCGTGCCGGCGGGGCTCGACGCCAAGGGCCTGCCGCTCGGCCTGCAGCTGATTGGCCGGCCGTTCGATGAGGAAACCCTGTTCCAGACCGCCGCTGTCATCGAGCAGGCGGCCGGCACATTCCAGCCGGAGAAGTGGTGGTAAGGATGTCGCTCGTCCAACGGGGTTGAGCGATGTTCTTCTATCTTTCCAAAGTCTTCTGGTTTTTCGTCCAGCCGCTCAACCTGACGATCTTCCTTCTGCTGGCGGGATTGGTTGCCGCAATGATCGGCCGCCGGCGGCTTGCCGTCACCGGCAGCGTGCTGGCGTTTCTGATCCTTGGGCTGTCGGCCTGGACGTCGCTTGGTGCGATGATGCTCAACCCGCTGGAGGAGCGTTTCGCGCGCCCGCCACTGCCGGAAAAGGTCGACGGCATCGTCGTGCTCGGCGGCGGCTTCGAAGGTGCCATCAACCTGGTGCGCGGCGGCTATGAATTGAACAGCGGCGGCGACCGGATGGTCGAGACCGCGATTCTCGCCCGGCGCTTTCCAACCGCGAGGGTGGTCGTCTCCGGCGGCACTGGCGAACTGTTCCTCGAAGGCGAGGGCGACGCAGCCACGGCACCCCGATTGCTCACTGCGCTTGGTGTGACGGCCGATCGCCTGATCCTCGAGAACAAGTCCCGCAACACCTATGAGAATGCCGTCTTCACCAAGGAGCTGGTAACACCGAAGCCCGGCGAGACCTGGCTGCTGGTGACCTCGGCCTTCCATATGCCGCGCGCCAAGGCGCTGTTCGACAAGGCCGGTTTTGCAACCATTCCCTGGCCGGTCGACTACCGCACCACGGGGCGGGAAGGCATCGGCCTGTTCCGCGACAATCCGGCCGATTCGCTGCAGGTCACCACAATGGCCATCCGGGAATGGATCGGGCTCTTCGCCTACTGGATATCGGGCCGAATCGATCAGCCTTTTCCCGCGCCCGGCGGCTGACCGATCACCGCATGTCTGGCCGCCGAGAAGAACTGGCGCCGCACCAGCACGGCCAGGAGCAACAGCGTCGACAAAACGAACACCGTGGGATCGACGAACCAGCCGAGATAGCCGATCGAGAAGAACACGCCGCGCAGGCCGGAATTGAAATGCTTTCCGGCCAGCATGTTCATTTGCGTCGCACGCCAGACCGCTGTTTCGGTGACCGGGTTGCGTGACGCTTCGCCATGCTGGATCGGCACGGCGCCGATCAGGATCGTGCAATAGTTGAACAGCCGGTACGCCCAGCCGAATTTGAAGAACGAAAACGCCAGGATCAGGACCAGTCCGAACACCTTTATCTGAAAGGCCGCGCGCGACGGGGCGTCGCCCAGGGGCAGGTCGCTCAGCACCTCAAGTACCCGATCGGATGCGCCGAGCAAGGCAAAGCAACCGCCGATCGCGATCAATGAGCTGGAGGCGAAGAAGGCGGTTCCCTGTTGCAACCCGCTCATGATGGCGGTGTCGACGATGCGGATCTCGCGTTCGGCCATGGTGCGCATCCAGGCTTGCCGCTGCGTGTTCATCGCCGTTGTCAGCGACACGCGGCTGACCAGCTTGCCGTCGGAGGCAAGCGTGTGCAGCAGCCACGCGACGAGGAAGAAAGCCAGCGCCGCGAGATCGGCTGTCGAAAGATCGAGGGAATCGCCCATAGTCCGAATTTATCACATTCAGTGCGATCGCTTCGATGCCCGGCAAAGGGCGATCGAACCAATGTCGCTGCCGGAGCAAACAAGGTCGGCAGGCGATGCGCCGCGATTGCCAAAAGAGCGGAAACATCCTCTGAATTCCTATATGTGGTCCTTGACGTGACTCCAGGAGACAGCGCCGCGTGTTCCTTTCGGTTTTCGACCTGTTCAAGATCGGCATAGGACCCTCGAGTTCGCACACGATGGGTCCTATGACCGCCGCAGCGCGGTTTCTCGACGAGGTCGCGGGAACTGACTGGCCGCGTCCGGCGGGCGTCAAGGTCGACCGTCTCGCCGCCAGCCTGCATGGCTCGCTCGCCTACACAGGCATCGGCCACGGCAGTGATCGCGCGGTCGTGCTCGGCCTTGCCGGCCTGACGCCGCAGACTGTCGATCCCGATCAGGCTGATGGCATTGCCAGCCGCATCACCGTGGAGAAGCGCATTTCGCCGCCTGGCCATCCGTCCTATCGTTTCGACCCGGCCACCGATCTGGTGCTGGACCGCAAGACGCCGCTCACCGGCCACGCTAACGGGATGGCGTTCTATGCTTATGATGCGGGCGACCGCCTGCTGCTCAAACGCATCTACTATTCGATCGGCGGCGGCTTCGTGGTTTCGGAAGAAGAGCTGCAGCGGATGAAGGCCAAGGGGTCGGTGACGACCGAAGGCAAGAAGGTGCCGTATCCCTTCAAGAATGCGGTCGAGATGCTGGCGATGGCCGGCAAAAGCGGCCTTTCCATCGCCGACATGAAGCGGATCAACGAAGAGACGCAGATGTCGCGCGAAAAGCTCGACGCCGGCCTCGATGGCATCTGGAGCGCCATGAAGGGCTGCATCGACCGTGGCCTGTCGCAGGACGGCATCATGCCGGGCGGACTGAAGGTGCGCCGGCGCGCGCGCATGCTGCATGACAAACTGCAGGAGCAGTGGCAGCAGAACAGACCCAATCCTTTACTCGCCAATGATTGGCTGTCGATCTACGCCATGGCGGTCAACGAGGAGAATGCCGCCGGCGGCCGCGTCGTCACCGCGCCGACCAATGGTGCGGCCGGCACACTGCCGGCGGTGCTGCGCTACTGGCTGCATTTCCATCCCGAGGCCGATCAGCCGAGCATCCGCGACTTCCTGCTGACGGCCGCCGCCGTTGGCGGCATCATCAAGACCAATGCCTCGATCTCCGGCGCAGAGGTTGGCTGCCAGGGCGAGGTCGGGTCGGCATCCGCGATGGCCGCGGCTGGCTTGTGCGCCGTTATGGGCGGCACGCCAGAACAGGTAGAAAATGCCGCCGAGATCGCGCTCGAACATCATCTCGGCATGACCTGCGATCCGGTCGGCGGGTTGGTCCAGGTGCCCTGCATCGAGCGCAATGCGCTGGGCGCGGTCAAGGCGGTGACGGCTGCGTCACTGGCGATCAAGGGCGACGGCATCCATTTCGTGCCGCTCGACGCGGCGATCGAGACGATGCGCCAGACCGGCCTCGACATGAACGAGAAGTACAAGGAAACCAGCCTTGGCGGGCTCGCCGTCAATGTCGTGGAGTGCTGAGAGGCCGTTTGGAAACCCACTCCGGCGGCCATCTGGCGGCGTTTTCTGCGCTTCCAGTGCTCACGGATCCAAATGTCCGTTGCGCTCCGGTTCTCGAAAACACCACCATATGACTAGCCAGAGCGAATTTCGAAACGGCCTCTGGGCACCACAGGCTTGGTGTCTGGGTGCTGGCACTGTGGAGAAGTCGATCAGGCCGTTGACGCATCCGCGCGCCGGACTAAACCTTAAGCGATGTCTCTCAATCTCATAAAACTCTGTGTCGGCTGCGACAGCGTCGAGGATCTCGAAGAGTGGATCGCCTTTCGCCTCGACGAGCGGCGGCGCGCCGGTGAGCCGGTCGAGCAGTATCACACGACGCGAATGGTGCCGACGCGCGGCGCCGAGATCACCGACGGCGGTTCGCTCTACTGGGTGGTCAAGGGCAATGTGCAGTGCCGGCAGTTGATCACCGAGATCCGGCCGTTCATCGACAGCGAAGGCATCGGCCGCTGTCATCTCATTCTCGATCCGCAAGTCGTGCGCACCGATTGGCAGCCGCGCCGGGCCTTCCAGGGCTGGCGCTACCTGAAACCGTCGGACGCGCCGGCCGATCTCGGCAAGGGCAAGGCCGGACTGATCGAGATGCCGCCGAAGCTCAGGCGTGAGCTTGCGGACCTCGGCCTGCTATAAGCCGTCGCACCTCAAGGGGCTGTCTGCTTCAATTGCGGCTGGTTTGCTGGCCTCAAACTTGCGTCGCACTGGACTTGCAAGCGGCGCGACAACGCCACATCTTGTTTTCATGAGCGACAAAAAGCAGCCCGTGCCCACAAGGGCCAATCCTGCGCCGGTCAAACCTCAATCCAACGCCGGCGAGATCGAAGCGTTTCTTCGGCAGGCAAGGACGCTGGCTGCGTCGGCGATGGGATCGGGCAGGCTAATCCTTTCGCTCGACGCGACGATGAGCCGCCAGCCGACCTGGGATCTGGCTTGTGAGCTGCAGGGCCAGATGTTCGATGCCGTCGGCAAGGCCGGAACCCTCAGCGTCCAACTGGTCTATTTTCGCGGCCTGGGCGAGTGCCGTTCGTCCGCTTTCGTGGCCGACACCAATGCCTTGAAGCAACTGATGACGCGAATCGAATGCCGCAGCGGCAACACCCAGATCGGCAAGGTGCTGGCGCATGCGCTGAAACAGACGGCCACGGCCAAGGTCAATGCGCTGGTCTATATCGGCGATGCGATGGAAGAGAACATCGACGATCTGGCTGAAAAGGCCGGCAGCCTCGGCCTGCATGGCGTTCCCGTCTTCGTGTTCCAGGAAGGTCATGATTCCGGCGCAGAAAAGGCGTTTAAGGAAATCGCGCGGTTGTCCAAAGGGGCTTGGTTCCGATTTGATCGGAGGGCTGCCGCGACCCTGGCAGGACTGCTCTCGGCGGTCGCGGTGTTTGCAACCGGTGGGTTGAAGGCGCTCGAAGCCAGGGGCAAGCCGGAAGACCGGCTTATGATTGAGCATCTACGGGGCGGCGGGAACTGATGGGCGCAATCATCGCATTGGTGGCACTGCTTTTGGTGCTTCTCGGCGTGGCCACGATCTTCCTTCGCGCCGACCCGGCAAAATTGGCCAGCGGCATGAAGACACTTGGGCCGGTCCTTCTAGGGTTGGTCGGCATCGCTATGGTTGCGGTCGGGCGCGAAGGCATTGGCGGCATAATTCTGTCGGCGGCAATCGCCTGGTATGGTTCCATGCGGATGAAGCAGCCGACGGCAAAGCTCGCGCCGGGCAAGCGGTCGACAGTGCGCACCGCGGCACTCGAAATGGAGCTTGATCACGATACCGGCGGCCTCGAAGGACTGGTCCTGGCTGGCCGCCACGAGGGTAAGATGCTTGGCGCGATGGGGCTGGCAGAGCTGCAGCATCTCTACCGCGAACTCTCCGGCGATCCGGAGAGCCGGCAACTGCTAGAGACGTATCTTGACGGCAGATTTCCCGTCTGGCGCAAAAACGCTGAGACGAACGGTGGCGAAGGGCTGGGTGTTGCGCCAGGTTCGGGCGCCATGACTAAGGAGGAGGCCTACAAGGTCCTTGGTCTTGAAGCGGGGGCCGCCGCGGCGGATGTCCGCAAGGCGCACCGCCGCCTGATGCAGCGCCTGCACCCCGATATCGGCGGCACGTCTTTCCTGGCRGCGCGGATCAATGAAGCCAAGGACGTCTTGCTCTCCAATCACAATTAGTTCTCCTTCGACGCAGAATTTTTCCGGGAGATTGTTTCCACTCCGTCCTACTGTTGGACGGCGTAGCACTCGATGTTCTTCTTCTTCAAAGCGGTGCAGGCCTTCCAGGCGGCGGTCTTGGAACTAAAGCCGCCGAAGCGGGCGCGATAATAGGTGACGCCGTCCTTGTCGAAGGCGACGGTGAAGCCGGAAGCGTCGGCCAGCGCCTTGGGTGCTTGCTTGGTGGTCTTGTCGAGGAAGGCCTGGGCTTCGGACTGCTTGGGCGACGAGGCAACCTGGATGGCCCAGCCCGATGGCACCGACGCGGTGTTGACCGGGTCGACAGTTGGCGTCGGCGCCGGCGCCGGTGTTGGTTCGGCATAGGCCGCCACGACCTGAGCCGTGGCCACCTGCGGCGCCGATACGATGACGGTCTTGACCTTTTTCGCCTTGACGACAGGGGCGGCGTCTTCGGCAGCCTCTTCGCTCGGCTCGCTCTGCGCGGTGCTGTCCTCCGCTACAGTGGCGTCCTCGGCAACGGTCGCATCGTCCTGGGTCGCGTCATCTTGCGCCACCACCGGCTTGTCGTCCGGCGTTGGCGCGTCGTGCTTGGGCAGCAGGACCTTGGCAAGGGCCGTGATCGGGTTGCTGCCGCTGGCTTTGGCGACCAGATCGCCGCCACCACGGGTCGATGCGCGCGGCATATAGGTGTTGATCAAGGCAGCCATCTGGTTGTCGCGGCTGCCGCCCGACGTGCCACCCATGACGACGCCGACTATGCGGCGATTGCCGTCGGAAACCGACGAGACGAGGTTGAAGCCGGAGGCGCGGGTGTAGCCGGTCTTGATGCCGTYGACGCCCTTGATGCGCCCAAGCAGGCGGTTGTGACCATTGATGCGCTGGCGCCCATAGAGAAAGGAACGCTGCGAGAAGTAGCCGTAGTACTGGGGGAAATGCTCCCGCAGCGCGATGCCGAGCGTCGCCATGTCGCGCGCGGTGGTGAATTGGCCGGGATTGGGCAGGCCGTTGGCGTTGCGAAACACGGTGCCGTTCATGCCCAGCGCACGCGCCTTGGCGGTCATCATGCGGGCGAAATTGGTTTCATTGCCGCCGAGCATTTCGCCGAGCGCGGTCGCCGAGTCGTTCGCCGATTTGGTGACCATCGACAGGATTGCGGTTTCGACCGTGACCGAGCCGCCCGGCTTCACGCCAAGCTTCGTCGGCGGCTCGGCGGCGGCGTTGGCCGAAAAAACGACTTGCGAGTTCCGGCTGATCTTGCCTTTCGCCAGCGCCTCGAAGGTCAGATAGAGCGTCATCATCTTGGTGAGCGAGGCTGGATAGCGCCTACCATCGGCGTCCGCCGAATAAAGCACCTTGCCGGTCTTGGCGTCGATGACGATTGCCGCGGACCTCGCCGCCAGCGACGAGGCAACGTCGCCGCAGACGACTGTCATCGCCAGGGCGAAGATCATCATCGTTTTGAGAGGGGAGGTGGATTTGGAAACGATGCCCAACAACGCCTGACGCACTTGTATTTCCCTTGGATTCTTCGTTGCGCTGGAGGCGGCAAAGGGTCCTGCCTCACTTCCAGCCAAAGCTACCGGGGCAGCGTTACCAATCCGTTTATGGTAACCGCCGCGTTCACCATTTTCTTCGGGCTTGAAGCTCTCTTTATTCGATTTTTAGCCATTGATTGCGCAGGCGGTGTCTGGACGCCGGCGAAATGTTGACTTTTGTGCGACGCACAATATATTAGCGTGCATTGCACAAGAGCGCCCCGAAGAAGGACGCTTCAACCCAAGGGAATGCGTGAAATGACCCAGACCTATGAGGACTTCAGCAAATACGGCAAAGAGTTTGCCGATACCGGATTGAAGAGCTTCGCTTCGCTCTCCAAGGGCGCGCAGGCGATCGCCACCGAAGCTGGCGAATACACCAAGAAGAGCTTCGAAGCAGGCAGCGCCGCCGTCGAGAAGATGTTCTCGGCCAAGTCGCTGGAAAAGGCGATCGAGATCCAATCCGATTATGCCAAGCAATCGTATGAGGCGTTCGTAGCCGAGGCCACCAAGATTGGCGACCTCTATGCCGAACTCGCCAAGGAAGCCTACAAGCCGTTCGAATCGATCGTTGCCAAGGCAAAGTAATTTCGCCTGACGTGAGCAAGATCCGGCCCTTTGGGTGCGGGACAAAACCCGGTCGCGGAAGCGTGGCCGGGTTTTTTCATGTCAATTTCCGCTCCAAGGCCTCGCGCCCCTTCACGATTGCGAAAATCGGCCAAGTTTGGTCACCTAGCCATATTGTCAGCTAAACAGAAGGGCTTAAAATCGTCCATCGAACACCTACATGTCGAACTCGCATGGGGATTCGAAGAGGCAGGAATACGTGACGATCGATTTGACTGCCACGAGACGCGTGGCGCGGATGCAAAACGGCGGCGGCGACGGCAATGAGGCCGGCCGCGGGACGGCCGTTATCACGCGCACCAAAACCAAGACCAAGAAGCCCAGCCTTTACCGGGTCCTCATCCTCAACGACGACTACACGCCCATGGAGTTCGTGGTTCACGTGCTGGAGCGTTTTTTCCAGAAGGACCGCGAAGCCGCCACACGCATCATGCTTCATGTTCACAATCATGGAGTGGGCGAGTGCGGGGTCTATACATTCGAGGTGGCCGAGACCAAAGTGTCTCAGGTCATGGATTTCGCCCGACAGAATCAGCATCCGCTGCAATGCGTGATGGAGAAGAAGTGAGGTAACATGCCGGCTTTCTCCCAAGGCCTGGAAAAGGCGCTTCACCAGGCGCTGACGCTCGCCAATGAGCGGCACCATGAATATGCAACTCTTGAACATTTGCTGCTCGCGCTCATCGACGACACCGAGGCGGCCGCCGTCATGCGCGCCTGCAATGTCGATCTCGACGAGCTGAAGCACACGGTTCTCACCTATATCGACACCGAGCTCGACAATCTGGTCACCGGCTACGACGAGGATTCCAAGCCGACCGCCGGTTTCCAGCGGGTCATCCAGCGCGCGGTGATCCATGTGCAGTCGTCCGGCCGCGAGGAAGTGTCGGGCGCCAACGTGCTCGTCGCCATCTTCGCCGAGCGCGAGAGCCATGCCGCTTATTTCCTGCAGGAACAGCAGATGACCCGCTACGACGCGGTCAACTATATTTCGCACGGCATTGCCAAGCGTCCGGGCGCGTCGGAAACGCGTTCGCCGCGCGGCTCCGATGACGAGCAGGGCGGCCAGAACGGCGCCGAGCCGCAAGAGGAAGGCGGCAAGAAGAAGCAGCAGCAGGACGCGCTGACCGCTTATTGCGTCAACCTCAACAACAAGGCCAAGGCCGGCAAGATCGATCCGCTGATCGGCCGCGAGTCCGAGATCAACCGCACCATCCAGGTGCTGTGCCGCCGCTCCAAGAACAATCCGCTCTATGTCGGTGATCCCGGCGTCGGCAAGACGGCGATCGCCGAAGGCCTCGCCAAGCGCATTGTCGAGGGCGACGTTCCCGAAGTGCTGCACAATGCCACGATCTTCGCGCTCGACATGGGCACGCTGCTCGCGGGCACGCGCTATCGCGGCGATTTCGAGGAGCGGCTGAAGCAGGTCGTCAAGGAACTCGAGGACTATCCAGGCGCGGTGCTGTTCATCGACGAGATCCACACGGTCATCGGGGCAGGGGCCACATCAGGCGGCGCCATGGACGCGTCGAACCTGTTGAAGCCGGCCTTGTCGTCGGGTGCGATCCGCTGCATCGGCTCGACCACCTACAAGGAATTCCGACAGTTCTTCGAGAAGGACCGTGCCCTGGTGCGGCGCTTCCAGAAGATCGACGTCAACGAGCCGACCATCGAGGACGCCATCGAGATCATGAAGGRCCTCAAGCCCTATTATGAGGAGTTCCACAAGGTGAAGTTCACCAACGAGGCGATCAAGGCCTCGGTGGAGCTGTCGGCGCGCTACATCAACGACCGCAAGCTGCCGGACAAGGCGATCGACGTGATCGACGAGACCGGTGCCTCGCAGATGCTGGTGCCCGAAGCCAAGCGCAAAAAGACGATCGGCATCAAGGAGATCGAAGCGACGATCGCCACCATGGCCCGCATCCCGCCGAAGACGGTTTCGGCCGACGACGAGAAGGTGCTGCAGGGTCTCGATATCGAGCTGAAGCGCGTCGTCTATGGCCAGGATACCGCGATCACTGCGCTGACCTCGGCGATCAAGCTGGCGCGTGCCGGCCTGCGCGAACCGGAGAAGCCGATCGGCTCCTACCTGTTCTCGGGCCCGACCGGCGTCGGCAAGACCGAAGTGGCCAAGCAGTTGGCTGCATCGCTCGGTGTCGAGCTGATCCGCTTCGACATGTCGGAATATATGGAACGCCACACCGTATCGCGGCTGATCGGCGCGCCTCCCGGCTATGTCGGATTCGACCAGGGCGGTCTGCTGACAGACGGCGTCGACCAGCATCCGCACTGCGTGCTGTTGCTGGACGAAGTCGAGAAGGCGCATCCGGACCTGTTCAACATCCTGTTGCAGGTGATGGACCACGGCAAGCTGACGGACCATAACGGCAAGCAGATCGACTTCCGCAATGTGATCCTGATCATGACCACCAATGCGGGCGCGTCGGATGCGCAGCGCGCGGCGATCGGCTTCGGTTCGACCAAGCGCGAAGGCGACGACGTCGAGGCGATCAACCGGCTGTTCACGCCGGAATTCCGCAACCGTCTCGATGCGATCATCCCGTTCGGCTCGCTGCCGGTGCCGGTCATCCATCAGGTGGTGCAGAAGTTCGTCATGCAGCTCGAGGCCCAGCTTTCCGAGCGTGGCGTCACCTTCGACCTGTCGCCCGATGCCATCGCCTGGCTCGCCGACAAGGGTTATGAC
>NZ_JBFULQ010000036.1:0-22192 GCF_054049815.1 Mesorhizobium sp. P5_C1
ATTTTCCGGTCGCCCAGCGCATCGCCTATATCGAGAGCCTGCTCGACCGCATCCCGGCAGGACGGCCGATCGTGCAGCTGACCTACGGACCGATGTCGCCGATCCCGGCCGGCCGTGGCGACTACACGGTCAAGCATTTCGATTTCATCTTCCGCAACATCCCGCCGACGCAGCTGTGGATCTACCGGCGCGAGGCGCATTAGGGCGACCTGAATTTCGACTTTGATTTTTGGGCAGGTGCGTTGATTTGAGCGGCCTCTGGCTGTACCTGTCCGGGAACAAGGTTGGCCAATGGCAGTGATCCCGAAAATCCTCGTCTTCGCCGGCTCGGTGCGCAGTGGCGCCTACAGCGGCAAGACCGCCGACGTGGCGCAAAAGGAGCTCGCCATGCAAGGCGCCGAGGTGACCCGCATCTCGCTCGCCGACTATCCCCTTCCGATCCTCGACGAGGATCTGGAAAAGGAAAAGGGCGTTCCCGTAAATGCCCTGAAACTTGGCCGTCTGGTCATCGCCCATGATGGGCTGCTGATCGCCACGCCCGAATATAACGGCTCGATCCCGCCGCTGCTCAAGAACACGATCGACTGGGTGAGCCGGGTGCGCAGGGACGGCAGCAGGACGGTCAGGCCGCTGGCCGGCAAGGTGGCTGGCCTCTGCTCGTCCTCCAACGGGCATTTTGCCGGGATCCGCTGCATCAACCATCTGCGCGCCGTGCTGGTGCGTTGCCAGATGGAGGTGGTGACGCCGGAATGCTCGGTGCCGGAAGGCGGCAGCGCCTTCGACGAGGGCGGCAATTTCCGCGACGAAAGACTGTACAAATCGATGGAGCACCTATGCCGCACGCTGATCGAAACCTCGCGCATGCTGTCGACCCGGATCGAGGCGTGATCGTCGACACTATGCGGTCAGAATCCATCCAGGCCCCATCGATAAAGGCCAAATCCATGCAGGAAAGACTGATCGTCGGCCTCGACGTACCGACCGTGCAGGAGGCCGAACAGGCGGTGCGCGAACTCGACGGCGTCGTCTCCTTCTACAAGATCGGTTATCAGCTGGCCTTTGCCGGCGGGCTCGACTTTGCCAGGGAACTGGCCAGCGGCGGAACAAAGATCTTCCTCGACATGAAGCTGCTCGACATCGACCACACGGTGGCCAAGGGCGTCGAGAACATCGTCAAGATGGGCGTGACCATGCTGACCATCCACGCCTATCCAAAGGCGATGGCGGCGGCGGTGGAGGCGGCCAGGGGTAGCGGCCTTTGCCTGCTGGCGGTCAGCGTGCTGACCTCGATGGACGAGCAGGACATGATCGACGTCGGCTATGAATATGACCCGCACACGCTGGTGCTGCGGCGTTCGGAACAGGCTCTGCATGCCGGCATGGGCGGCATCGTCTGCTCGGCCGCGGAAGCGGAAGCGGTGCGCCGCATCGTCGGCCCCGACATGGCGGTGGTGACGCCCGGCATCCGGCCGGCGGGCACCGACCATGGCGACCAGAAGCGCGTGGTGACGCCGGCACAAGCGATCCGCAACGGCGCCAGCCATCTCGTCGTTGGCCGGCCGATCGTTGCGTCGGCCAACAGACGAGAAGCGGCCGAAGCGATCATCGCCGAAATGCGCTCAGCGTAAGCAACAGGGAGAAGAAGAATGCCCAAGGGATACTGGATCGCCCGCGTCGATGTGCGCGATGCCGAAGGCTACAAGGAGTATGTCGCTGCCTCGAAACTGGCCTTCGACCGCTTCGGCGCGAAATTTCTGGCGCGCGGCGGTGCGCATGAGTTGGCCGAGGGTGTCGGACGCGCACGCAACGTCATCATCGAGTTCGAATCGCTCGCCATGGCGCACGATTGCTACCACTCGCCGGAATACCAGCGCGCGGTCGCCATCCGCCAGAAGGTCGCCGACGGCGAGATCGTGCTCGTCGAAGGCATCTGAGGGCCATCGACCAGAACTGACGGAGCGTCAGACGAAGTGCTGACGGTCCTCTTCGCTTGACTCCGCCCGGCCAAGCCGAGCACTCCGATAAGATGGTGCCCTGAAGGCCAGGCAGCTTCACTATGCCCTGGCCGACAGCCGGGCGGAGCCGTTCGACACCGACCGCCACATGGCCGGCCCATCCAACAAACGACTGCCGAGCCAGAGTCGCTTTCGCCCAAGGTGAAGGCGACCGGGTTCGTTGCCAGTTGACATGCAGGTATTTACCTGCATATTACAACCTCGCAAGCCAACGAGTGAGGCTGATGGACGCTGACAAGGTTTTCAAGGCACTGGGCGACCCGACACGCAGAAGGCTGCTTGACCTTCTTTGCGAGAAGAACGGGCAGACGCTCAGTCAGCTTTGCGAAAACCTGGACATGGCGAGGCAATCCGCCACCCAGCACATCGACCTGCTGGAAGCGGCGAACCTGGTGAGCACGGTCAAGCGCGGCCGGGAAAAACTGCATTTTATCAACCCCGTGCCGCTGCACGAAGTCTACGAGCGGTGGGTGCGGAAATTCGAACGGCAGCGGCTCAGCCTGCTGCACGATCTGAAGCAAGAACTCGAAGGAGAGGACCAATGACCAGAGAGACGACCAGCTTTGTCTACGTTACCTACATCAAATCGACGTCGCAAAAAGTGTTCGAGGCCATAACCAGGCCTGACATTGCGAAACGCTACTGGGGCCACGAGAACGTCTCCGACTGGAAGCCGGGATCGACATGGGAGCATATCCGCGCCAATGACGAGCGGACCGTCGAACTCGTCGGCAAGGTCGTCGAGATCTCGCCGCCGACCCGTCTCGTCATCACCTGGGCGAACGCTTCGCAGGCCAACGATCCCTCGCAATACAGCCGGGTGACTTTCGGCATCGAGGAATACGACACCATGGTGCGGCTGACCGTCACCCATGACGAACTCGAAGCCGGCAGCGGCATGGCGAAAGGCGTCAGCCAGGGGTGGCCGGCGGTGCTGTCCAGCATGAAATCCTTCCTCGAAACCGGCAGCGGCATCGACCTTTTCGCCAAGCCGAAATCGGCCTGATGCCTTGCGATATCATGCAGAACCAGGCCAGTGGAGAACGACAATGACCAAGCGCTATATCGGTGGCTGTGCATGCGGCGCGATCCGCTACGAAACCAGCGGCGAGCCCATCTTCCAGAACCACTGCCAGTGCCTCGACTGCCAGAAGCGCGCAGGCACCGGCCACGGATCCTATCTGACCTTCGGCCGGCGCGCCGACATGAAAATTGCAGGCGAAGCGACCACCTGGCGTGTGAGAGGCGACAGCGGCAACGAAAAGGTCCACGCCTTCTGCCCGACCTGTGGAACGCCGGTCTACCTGACATTCGTGGCCATGCCGGACCTGATTGCGGTCAACGCGACCAGCCTTGACGACCCCGGCCAATTCGACCCGCAGGTGGTCACATACGCCATCCGCGGCCATGCATGGGACACGATCGATCCCACGTTGCAGAAATTCGAGCGAATGCCGGGATAGCGGGTTCGCCTTGGGCTGTCATGTCATGTCGGGCGCTCGTCGCGGGCGCCGCGCGTTCAAATATGGTGGTTTTGGCCGAGTAGCCGGCTGGCAGCGGTTTCGGCCATGGCGTCGGCAAGCTCGAGATCCCATTGCTGGCGGCAGTAGGCGCGGAAATCGAAGCAAGGCAGGCCGGGGCAGACCTCGAACTCGATAAGGTGAACCGTGTCGTCGGCCTCGACGCGAAGGTCGATGGAAAACACATCGCGCAGGCCAAGCCCGCTCATCAGCCGCTCGGCGATCGCGCGAACCCTGACATCGGCGATCGGCTGGCTGTCGGCGACCGCAACGAGCTCCGGTTCGGCATAGTGCCCGGCCGCTTTCGCCGCCTCGCCGGTGTCGCCGTAAAGCGCCAGGCTGTCCGCCATGGTCTGGAAATCTGCGCCTGAATCGACAAAGGCCACGCCAAGCGCTTCGACCCCGGCGCCCGGCACCAGGCCGAGGAAACTGGCGCGCACATTGCGGCCGGCGACATAGGGCTGGACGACGACATCGTCGCGATAGGCCGCAAACACACGCCGGCTAAGCTCCAGTGCGTGGCCGAGATCGCTTGTGCGCGAATCCGCCCAGATGCCGATCTTGGCGCCTAGCCGGTTGGGCTTGACGAACCAGCCGGCGGCAGATGCAGGCGGCTCGACCAGCCATTTGCCGTCGCGCGCAAGACCGGCCTGCGGCACCGGCAGACCGAGCGCGCCAAGCACCGCGCCGGAACGGAACTTGTCCTGGCAGAGCGCGAACAGCGCATCGTCGGCGCCGATCGTCTTGAGCCCGCCGAGCCTCGCCAAGGCGGGTGCTGCGCTGCCCCGGAAATAGGCAATGCCGTCGGTCAGCGTCCAGACCATTGTCGTGCCGGGATGCTCGCCGGCGAGCACGCCCGCGGCGTCGTCCAGCGCCACCGGCGTGAACGACAGGCCGCGCGCCTGGCAAGCGGCGGCTAGCGCATCAAACTCATGGGCGAGATCGGTCGACTGCGCCAGATAGGAGGCGATTTCGGCGGCACGCTCCGCTGCATGGCCGTCGGCGACGAGACGGTCGAAGCAGACCTTTTCCGGCTCGTGGACGAGGATCAGTCTTGGCGTTTGGCTCGTCATGGATTTGCATGGTTTTCCAGCGATGGCGTCGCCTACCATCGCATGGGAAGCGCAATCGGCTGCCGCGAAACCGACCGGGTCGGACGGTTGCGTGACAACGCAACCGCCGACCGTGTTCAATCAGGCGATCAGCACGCGCGGCTCGAAACGGCCGTTGACAGGGATGTCGAGCAGGAAGGTCATGCCCGCCTGCGGATCGAGCTTGCGCTGCTTCTCATCCTTGCCCTTCCAGGCGGATGTCACCGCCAACCGGTCGGCGTTCTTGCCGACAAAGGCCGGACAGGATGGCTGTGTCACCGGCATGGCGACGGACCGCAGCAGCGTGCCGTCAGGAGCATAAGCCTTGACCACTTTGCCGCCCCAGACGGCGTTCCACAGCACGCCGTCACGATCGACCACCGAGCCGTCGACATAACCCTTGGCCGAGCGGTGATCGACGAAAACTTTCGGCTCGCCGGTGGGCAGGCCGGTCGCCGGGTCGCAGTCGACGCGCATCAACAATCCGGTCGAGGTGTCGGTGTAATAGGCGAGCCCGCCATCTTGCGAAAAGCATATCGAGTTGGAGACTGTGATGTCCGAAAACAGGCGGCGCAATTCGCCCTTGAAGAACCAGTAGATGGAGCCGGYGCCCTTTTGCTCCGTCTTGCCCATCGTGCCGGTCCACAGGGCACCACAGGGATGGACGCGGGAATCGTTGGAGCGGGTGGCGAGATTGTCGGCCTCGATCGGCGTGTGCAGGCTCATGGTGCCGGTCGCGACATCGCGGACATGAAGCCCGGTCTCGGTGGCGATCAGCTGGCGCTGGTCGTCGATGATGGCGATGGCGCTTGCCATCTGGCCAAGCTCGTGGATTTTCAGCGCGCCGCCGGCCACGGGCTTTTCCAGAAGCTGGCCATTGACGATGTCGAACCAGAACAGCGCATCGGTGACTGGATCGTAGCTTGGCCCTTCGCCGAGCTGGCAGATGTGGTCGGAAAAAACCGAGACGATCGCTTCGCTCATCATGCCTCTCCGAACACCGCATCCCAGGCCGTGACGGCGGCATGTGCTCGCGCCGCCACCTCGTCGACGGTCATGCCGGGCTTGAACAGGCTGGAGCCGAGACCAAACACCGTCACCCCCACCGCCTTGTAGCCGGCAAAGTCGTTCTCCGAAACGCCGCCAACCGCGCCGACCAATGTCTGCGCCGGCAGCACCGCCCGGATCGCGGAAATGCCGCTGGCGCCGAGCACGCTCGCCGGAAAGAATTTCAACGCCGAAGCGCCGAGCCGGATCGCCTGGAAGGCTTCCGTCGGCGTGAACACGCCGGGCATGGTAACCATGCCGTGATGCATCGCACGCGCCATCACTTCGGCATCGATGTTGGGGCTGACCAGCAGCCGGCCGCCGGCCTTGTGCAAGCCATCGACATCGGTCGGCGTCAGCACCGTGCCGGCGCCGACCAGTGCCGTTTTCGGCAGCACTTCGACGATCCGGGCGATCGACGAAAACGGCTCCGGCGAGTTGAGCGGCACTTCGATCGCCTCGATGCCGGCGTCGAACAGCGCCTGGCCGATCGCGATCGCTTCGTCCGGCTTGAGCCCGCGCAGGATGGCGACCAGGCCGCGCTTGARCTTCGGGAAAGGTGCGGTCTGGCTCATGGGGCTGCTCCGGTTCTGGCGATCATGCCGTTCTCGCGTGCCGCTTCGATGAGCCCGGCACGCACCGCCTCGTCGGCATCGACGGTGCGGACCTCAAGTCCAGCAAGGCCGAGGGCGGCCTGATAAAGTGCTGAAAGCGCGCCGGACGCCACCAGCACGACAGGTTCGGCGCCAGCGCCATGGCGGCGGCTGGCCGAGGCGATCTCGCCACCGATCAGCAGGCCGGACAGGCAAGCGGCGGCATCGTCGGCTCTTAGATCCTGCAGCAGGCCCGCGGCACGGATGGAAAACAGCCTCGAGGTGACATCGCCGGCCTCGGCCAGTGCGGTTTCGCACCAACTGCGGAAGAATGGATTGCTAGGGGTGACCGGCTTGGGATGTTCGCCGAGCGAATGGCGCAGGATCGAGTGCGCGGCAAGCACCGAAAACAGCTCGCCGGTCGGCCAAGTCCCGAAACCGGCAACCGCGCCGTCCTCGACCAGCACCCATTTCGAATGGGTGCCGGGCATGCAGACCAGGTGGCGCCCCTTGGCCGGCAGGCCGGCGCCAGCAAGCTGCGTTTCCTCGCCGCGCATCACGTCGGGCGCATCGATCTGGCGCTGGGCGAGGCCCGGCACGATGCGGACATCGCGGTGCTGGCCCGGTACCCTCGCCGCACCCGCCAGGATGGCGCTGAGCGGCGCCGGAACGGTGACATAGGGCGCCTCGAGCCAGCCCTGGCGAGAGCCGGCCATGCCGCAGATGATGACGGGCAGCGCGTCCGGCGCAGCCATGGCTGCGAGGTGCCCTTCGAGAATGGTCGAAAAACCCTTTTGCTGGGCGGTGATCAGACCATCATCGCCACGGCGTTCGGCAAGGACCTTGCCGCCCTTGTCGATCAGCCAGACCCGCATGCGGGTCGTGCCCCAGTCGACGACGGCTACCGCCGGCGCGTTGCCGGCAAACCCTGGGCTCACAGGAAACCTCCATCGACGATCAGCATCTGCGCGGTCAGCATGCGCGAGGCATCCGAGGCGAGGAACAGCACCGTGCCGACGATGTCGTCGGGCTGCATCACCTGCTTGATGCACTGCTTGGCGACATGGGCGGCAAGCGCCTGTTCGGTCACCCAGAGCTCCTTTTGCCGCTCGGTGATCACCCAGCCGGGCGCAATGGCGTTGACGCGGATGCCGTCCACGCCGAGCTTGCCGGCCAGCCCCTTGGTCAGACCGAGGATGCCGGCCTTGGCGGCGGTGTAGGCCGGCATGTCGGGGTGATTGATCAGGTAGGACGTCGAAGTGAAGTTGATGATCGAGCCGCCGCCGGCCCGCTTCATGCCCGGTGCCACCGCTTGCGCGGTGAAGAAATGCGGTCTGAGATTGATCGCCTGGTTGTTGTCCCAGAATTCCACCGTCACGTCTTCGACGGCGTGGCGCTCGTCAAGCGCCGCATTGTTGACCAGCACGGTGACTTCGCCGTGCGCGTCGGCCGCCCTGGCTGCCGAGGTCCGCAAGGCCTCGACGTCGCGCAGGTCGGTCTTGAGATACAGCGGCCGGCGACCAAATGCTTTCTCGATGCGGTCGGCAAGGGCAGTGCTGGGGCCGTCGGCGATGTCGATGAAGGCGACATTGGCGCCCTGGCGCACAAAACCCTCGGTCAGTGCCGCGCCAATTCCGGAGCCGCCGCCGGTGATCAGCACCGAGGCTCCCTCGAGGTCGGCAAAATGCGCCGATGGCATCATATTTTTTCTCCCTGCGCATGACCCCGACAGCGTCCTTTGCGCGTCCTGAAGGACGCGCGGCGCTGTGGTCAGGCCGGCGCGCATCCTAGCCAGACATGTCGTGCGGGCAAGGGCGAAACGACGGATTGCGGGCTTATGTCAGACAAAACGACAATGCGCCGCAGCGGACGCACAGCTGCCCCACAGGGATTGCGGGGCCGCTTCGAGCTAGCCGGTCAGATCGCGTTGGCGCGCAAGACGCCGCGGAAGGAATCGCGGAGGTAGCCAAGCGTGGCATCGGCATCGACCGGTTTGCCGAACAGATAGCCTTGTCCGCCGGCGCAGCCGAACTGGACCAGGCGATCGGCCTGCGCCTCCTGCTCGATGCCTTCGGCGACCACGTCCATGCCGAGCCCCTCGCACATGGCGAGAATGGCGCGGATGATGTGTTCGGACGGGCGGTCGTCGAGAATGGAGGAGACGAAGGCGCGGTCGATCTTAAGCTTGTCGAAATGAAATTCGCGCAGGCGGCCGAGCGAGGACTGGCCGGTGCCGAAATCGTCGAGCGAGACTCGGATGCCGACACGGCGCAGATCCTCGACGATCTTCTCGGCCGAGGCCGGATCGTTCATCAGGCCGGTCTCGGTGATCTCGATCTCCAGCCGGCGCGGATCGAAGCCGGTGCGCTCAAGTATCGCCAGAATGTGCAGGCCGGTGTTCTGGTCGACGAGCTGCGAGGGCGACAGGTTGAAGGACAGGAACAGGTCCTTCGGCCAGCTCCTGGCCGCTTCGGTCGCCTTGCGCAGCACCAGTTGCGACAGCGGGCCGATGATGCCGCGCTCCTCGGCGATGGGAATGAAGACCGTTGGCGGCACCGAGCCGAGATCGCGATCGGTCCAGCGCGCCAGCGTCTCGAAACCGATGGTGCGGCGCGTGTTAAGGTCGACGATAGGCTGGAAATGCGGCTCCACCTCGCCGGCCGAGACAGCACGGCGCAGCGCCTGTTCGATGCGGGTGACGCGCTTGGCCGCCTCTTCCATCTCGCGGGTGTAGACGACGACGCGGCCACGGCCGGAACGCTTGGCGTGGTAGAGCGCCGTCTCTGCCTTGTTGATGAGGATCTCGGTGGTCTCATCGCCCGAATAGAACAGCGAGCAGCCGACCGAGGCCGAAAGCCTGGCGGTGCGTTCGCCGACATCATAGGGCGCCGAAAGTATCTCGATCAGCATGCGGGATTTCTCAGCCGCCGCTTCCTCGCTGAACACCATCGGGTAAAGATAGGCGAATTCGTCGGCGCCGATGCGGCAGACGGTGGAATGGCCGTCCATAGAGGCGCGCAGCCGCATCGCGACCTGGATCAGGATATCGTCACCGGCCTTGTGGCCGAACAGGTCGTTGATCGGCTTGAAGCCGTCGAGGTCGAGAATGCCGACGGTAAACGGCGCCGGGTCGTCGGCACGGTCGCTGATCAGGCGATCGACCTTGTCGAAGAAGCGGCGATGGTTGCCAAGCCCGGTCAACGGATCGGTGAACGCCAGATCCGTGCTCTCCCTGTTTGCCTGACCGGTGCCAAACGAAGTTTGCATCGGTATCCCTGTTTTGTGACTTCGGAATTTAGCTTCAGATTGGCAGCAAACCCTTTAGGAAACGTATCCCCAAATCGATTATTCGCGGGTAAAGCGCGTCGCGTTCGGAAGGATCGACGCGCGGTGCGTCCAGCCCTTGTTTCAGGCCGTCAGCCCCTGGGCCGGACACGGTAGAGTTCGAGCGAGGCGCCCTTCGTGTCCGCGATCGGCTCCAGCCATTCCGGCACGTTGCCGCGCATCAGCCCGGCAAGAAAGCCGTCCGGCGCGGTGGAGGCCAGAAGCTGGCTTTCCGAGTTGCCGCGGCACAGCGCGACAAGGCCGACGTGATGATCGCCGACGATCGACCTGGCTTGCGCATCGGAACCGAGGAACGCGTCGAGCGCAAGCAGGTCTCCCGCGACGTTGCGGTGGTAGGGCCCGGCGAACACGCGATGCCCCGAGTACACCAGGATCGGCGATCCGATATTGGAGACGGCAAGCACGGTGGTATCGGGCAACCTGCCGAGTGTGGCGAACGTAGCCTTGGCCTGGCAAGACGGGTCGACGCCAGCGTCGCTGGTAATCTTTACACCGGTTGCGAGCGCCGCCGACGCCGCCTGGGCGGCGCCAGACCAGAGCGAGTTCACCGAGATGAGCCAGGCTGCGGCCATCCGCAGCACCGAGCCGCGCGACGGGCTGGTTTCGGCCCGCTGCCGCCATTTGGCAATCCAGGCCGACAGCGGGATCACCGCGAAGACAATCGAGAATGTCGAGCCGCGCACTTGCCAGACACTGACCAGGAACGCCACGACAAGCAGCGTGGCGACGAGGCTGTCCTGGTGCCGCCAGCCGCCACGACGTAGGCGCAACGCCATCAGCACGAGCGCCACCAGCGGCGTGGCATAGCGCGCCGCCAGCTCGGCGGGATCGTGGGCGGCGAGCTGGAACAGCGACTGCGCCTCGTCGACATGATCGAGCCACAACGTCTTCAGGCGCGGATCGAGCCCGCCATAGGGCGAGGCCAGACATTGCGGGAACAGCAAAAGGAGGACCGCGCCGAGCGCAACGCCGAGCACGGCAAGCGACAGCCGACGCTGCCCGCGCCCGGCCGCTTCGAGCGAGGCGATCGCCGCAAGGCCGGTTCCGGCAAGGGCCGCGACGACGAACTGCATCGTCGAGAAGGCATCGCATTGCGCCTGGCCCCACGCCGACAGCGGGACGGTGGCGACGAAGACAAGCGCCGCGACGCCGGCAAAGCCAAGGCCGAAATCCCTCGCGATCAGTCTTTCGCCTGATGCGTCAAAGGCGAACAGCGTCGCCACGCAGACGCCGATGGCGGCGACGTAGGGAGCGGTCTCCATGCCGACGGCCAGGGTCAGCGCGGCGCACAGGCCGGCAAGGAACGCCGCCGGCCTGCGCATACGCGCTTCGAGCAGGAAACTCAGGCTTGCGACGGTCAGCATCAGCTGGACATTGTGATGATCGAGAGCGGCCGGCTCGAAGATGCCGATGAAATACTGCGCTGCCGCGCCGACGATGACGGCGGGCAGCACAGCGCCATCGCCAGCAAAGCTGCGCGCGGCGCGAATGATGAAGACCATCGTCAGGCCGAAAAGCAGCGCCGGCCACGCCACCTGCGCAACGTTCTCGGCCAGCAAGGTGTTGCCGGTCAGGCTCGATACGGCGAGCACGATGGCGGCGATAGGCGCATCGACCAGCCGCGACCAATGCATGACGAAGCCGCCTTCCAGGCCCATCCGGTATTGATGCAGGTCGAACCAGCCCTGGCCGGCCAAGAGATCGCGCACTTCGACCAGCCGCAGCAGATCGTCATTGTCGCCGCCGGCATTGTTCAGCGCCGGGAATCCAGCCCAGGCGTTGACGACAAGGAAGCCGAGCGTGGCAAGCAGCGCCAGCATGAGGTCCGCTCGCCAGGAGGCGCGTTCCCCGTCTTTGGAAAGCATCGCGGTATGAGCGGTGGTCATGGAGTGGGCTTTCAGCCTGTGTCTGTCGGCGCACGCTAGCGCCGGCCGCTTCACAAAGCGTAAAGCGGCGCGATTTTGCGCCACTTTTGGGCGCCATGCATCAATCGCGCGCCGGAAACACCCACAGCGACGACAGAATGTAGCTTACCGTGCTTGCGGCAACCGTCATCAGCGCCGACATGGCTAGCGCCGACATGCCGAAACGGGTGACCGCCAGATGCGACACCAGGCCCGAAAACAGCGCGCATCCGACCTGCAGCGCAAGATAGCGCGGCATGGCGCTGGCATGATCGTGCTGGCCGCCGAATGTCCAGCCACGCTGCGCGCTATAGCCGACAACGAAGGTGATCGCATAGGCGACGACACTGCCGATGAAGGGCGAAAAGCCCAGCGACACCAGGAGCCACGACAGGACGAACAGCAGCAATGCGGCGCCGACGCCGACCGTCAGGAACCGGAACAGGCGCGTCCGGACAAAGACGGGCAATGCCTCGCTCATGCGTCGCGCGCCGGCCGTTGGTTAGCCGGCGATTCACAGGTCGGCAACTCATTGGCCGGGAGTTCATTGGATTGACCGGCCCGGCCGGACTTCAGCCGCTTGACCGGTATTTCCAGGACACCGAGCAGAAAAGCCGAGAAGAAGACCTGCAATGAAATGACGATCAGGCTCAGGCCCAGCACGACGATGCGTGGGATCTCGGAATCGTCCAGCGGGCCGAAGCCGAGATGCGCCCAGCGCGCCACGGCATAGCCGAAGAACAAGACGCCGCCGGCAAAGCAGATGCCGGCATTGGCGGCGAGCCGATCGGTGCTGATGGTCCTGGTCAGCCAGTCGGAACGGCGGCTTGGCGGCAGGATGCCGGTTATCTCGGCATAGTATCGCGAAATGGCGCCGAAGGTGATGAGCTGGACGCCGGTGACGACCATGAAACAGGCGGCGACGAAGGTGTTGAGGTCGAGCGACAGGTTGTCGATCACGCGCAGCGGCCCGAACACCAGCAGCGCCGCGAACAACAGGCCAAGGCCGGCGAGCACCGTGCCCGGGATGAAGAACATCCAGCGCGGGTTGTAGACCAGCAGGAACTTCAGGTGCCGCCAGCCGTCGCGCCAGGTCCTGAGATGCGGCGGCCGGCTGCGGCCGTCGGGCTTGAGCGTGGTCGGCACTTCCTCGATGCGCAGGCCGGCAAGGGCGCCACGCACCACCATCTCGCTGGCGAATTCCATGCCGGTGGTCTGCAGGTCGAGCTTCCTGATGCTGTCGGCATTGAAGCCGCGCAGGCCGCAGTGGAAATCGCCGGTCTTGATGCGGAAGAACAGGCGGCCGACAAAGCTGAGCACCGGGTTGCCGAGGTAGCGGTGCAGCGGCGGCATGGCGCCGGCCTCGATGCCGCCCTGGAAGCGATTGCCCATGACCAGGTCGGCGCCGTCGCGCAGCCGCGCGACGAAGGCTTCCAGCGCGCCGAAATCATAACTGTCGTCGGCATCGCCCATAATGATGAAACGGCCCTTAGCGGCGGAGATGCCGCCCAAAAGGGCTGCGCCATAGCCTTTCTGGGCCACCGGGACGACACGGGCGCCACCTTCCGCGGCAATCGCCTGCGATCCGTCGGTGCTGCCATTGTCCGCGATCAGCACCTCGCCGGAGATGCCCGCTTTGTCGAGGAAGGCCTTCGCCTTGCCGATGCAGACGGCGAGCGTCTCGGCCTCGTTGAGGCACGGCATGAGAATGGTGAGTTCGAGCTGTTTGGTTGCGGAGGCGCGGATGGCGGTGACGGCGTTCATTGGTCGTTGTTCCATCGAGTGCCCGGCGCTGCGTCAATTCGGCCGGGCGCATTCGGGCTTACCGTTGCACGGCAAGGCTTAAGAAAGCGATGACGCGCAGCCTCGCCTTGTCTCCAATCGATCGGCACGGCGGCTTGCGGTTGTCTGATGCCAATCTTCAAAATGTCGCGATTGGCAGACGGTCAGTGAGCCTGTACAGGCAAGACAGTCGCCCATCCGAGCCGCCGGAGACTTGCCATGAAGCTGAAAATCGCCGTCCAGATGGACCACATCTCCACCGTGTCGATCGCCGGCGACACGTCCTTCGCTCTGTCGTTGGAGGCGCAGCGGCGCGGCCATCAGCTGTTCCACTACACGCCCGACCGGCTATCGCTGCGCGAGGGCAAGGTGTTTGCCCGCATCGAGGAGATGCAGGTACGCGACGAGAAGGGCAACCATTATTCGCTGGGCGAGAAGGTACGCACCGATCTGGAGGAAATGGATGTCGTCCTGCTGCGCCAGGATCCGCCTTTCGACATGAACTACATTACTACCACGCATATCCTCGAACGCATCCACCCGAAGACGCTGGTGGTCAACGACCCGGCCTGGGTGCGCAACAGCCCGGAAAAGATCTTCGTCACCGAGTTTCCCGACCTGATGCCGGACACGCTGATCACCAAGGATCCGCTCGAAGTCGCCGCCTTCCGCAAGGAGTTCGGCGACATCATCATCAAGCCGCTCTACGGCAATGGCGGAGCCGGCATCTTCCACATGCTGGAGGCCGACCGCAACCTTGCCTCGCTGCTCGAAATGTTCGGCCAGATGTTCCGCGAGCCCTATATCGTGCAGCGCTATTTGAAGGATGTGCGCAAGGGCGACAAGCGTATCATCCTGATCGACGGCGAGCCGGTCGGCGCCATCAACCGGGTACCGGCCGAGCACGATTCCCGTTCCAACATGCATGTCGGCGGCCGTGCCGAAAAGACCGAGCTGACGACGCGCGAGCGCGAAATCTGCGCCCGCATCGGGCCGGCGCTGAAATCGCGCGGCTTCATCCTCGTCGGCATCGACGTCATCGGCGACTACATGACTGAGATCAACGTAACGTCGCCAACCGGCGTGCGCGAAGTCAGGCGCTTTGGCGGCGCCGACATCGCCAGCCTGTTCTGGGACGCGGTCGAGGACAAGCGGAAGTAAGCCGTTTTCATTTTGTCTTAACCATGTTCCGCTTTTTCAACCGGGCACAACCCGGCCGCGACCGGCGGGGCTGGGTATTCCTGCAATGTTCCTGATTTGATCGATTCGATGTATGGCCCAGTGCGGATCGACACCGGCGATGGGCTTTCTTCCCACCCACTGACCTTGCTGTTTCCCGTTAGTTGCGCGACAGTTAATCACCCAAGCTTCCGATCGAAGCCGACTCATGAACGGTGCGTGCTTGCCGGTAGCTTCTTCGGCTTGCGTAAAGCAACCGCATGTTCTTGTAATGTTCTTGCCTAACTCCGAAATCTGTGGTTGTCTTGTCCGATCTCACTCGCGCCTTGATCGCCAAGGCATAAGCGAACCACTATCCGGAGGCATAAAATGGTGGCGCGGGTTCGCACGGTCGCTTTCCAGGGCATCGAGGCCGTGCCGGTCGACGTGCAGGTGATGATCGCGCCCGGCAAGGTCAACATGCATATCGTCGGCCTAGCCGACAAGGCGGTGGCCGAAAGCCGCGAGCGGGTGCAAGCGGCACTGCATGCGTCGGGCCTGTCGATGCCGTCGAAGAAGGTCACCGTCAATCTTGCCCCGGCCGACCTGCCCAAGGAGGACAGCCATTACGACCTGCCGATCGCACTTGGCCTGATGGCGGCGCTCGGCGCCATTCCGGGCGACATGCTGGCCGGCTACGTCGTGCTTGGCGAATTGTCGCTCGACGGCACGATTGCCGCGGTGGCCGGCGCCTTGCCAGCGGCAATCGGCGCCAACGCCGAGGGCAAGGGCCTGATCTGCCCGTTCGCCTGCGGCCCGGAAGCGGCCTGGGCCGGCAAGGATTTCGACATTCTGGCGCCACGCAGCCTGATTGCGATCGCCAATCATTTCCGCGGCACGCAGGTGCTGTCGCGCCCCGAAGCCGGCATCCACGCCTCGGCGCGCGACCTGCCCGACCTTGCCGACATCAAGGGCCAGGAGACAGCCAAGCGGGCGCTGGAAGTGGCGGCGGCCGGCGGGCACAACCTTTTGATGATCGGGCCGCCTGGATCGGGCAAGTCGATGCTGGCGCAGCGGCTGCCGTCGATCCTGCCGCCGCTGGCGCCGAAGGAGCTTCTGGAAGTCTCGATGATCGCCTCGGTGGCGGGAGAACTCGGCGAAGGCAAGCTGACCGACCGGCGGCCGTTCCGCGCGCCGCACCATTCGGCCTCGATGGCGGCGATGGTCGGTGGCGGCATACGCGCCCGGCCGGGCGAAGTGTCGCTCGCCCATCACGGCGTGCTGTTCCTCGACGAGTTTCCCGAATTCACGCCGCAGACGCTCGACGCGCTGCGCCAGCCGCTGGAGACCGGCGACTGCAGATCGCGCGCGCCAACCATCGGGTCACCTATCCGGCGCGCATCCAGCTGGTCGCGGCGATGAATCCGTGCCGCTGCGGCATGGCGGGTGAGCCGGGCTATCGTTGCCTGCGCGGCGAGCGCTGCCGCACCGATTATCAGGCGCGCATCTCGGGCCCGCTGCTCGACCGCATCGATCTCAGGATCGAGGTACCGGCGGTGTCGGCCAGCGACCTGATTCGGCCTGACCGGGCGGAGAAGAGTGCTTCCGTGGCGCTGCGCGTGGCACGGGCCCGCACCATCCAACGCGAGCGTTTCGAACGGCTCGGCGTCAGCGCCACGACCAACGCGCATTGCGCGCCGGCGGTCATCGAGGAGATCGCCATGCCGGATGCCGCCGGCCTGTCGCTGCTCAAGGACGCCAGCGAGAAGCTCGCCTTTTCAGCGCGGGCCTATCATCGCGTGCTGAAAGTGGCGCGCACACTGGCCGATCTCGACGCCAGCGAAACCGTCGGCCGCATCCATCTGGCCGAGGCGATTTCCTACCGCATGAGTTCGGAGCGCGTGGCGCAGGCGGCGTGACGCCCCCTCGCCCTTCAAGGCTGGAAACGCAAGCGGCGGCACCTTGCCCTTGGCTCTGATGAAACTTCGGCTCAGTCCGAGGCGCGTGCCTTCAGTTCCAGCCGCCGCGCGTGCAGCACCGGCTCGGTGTAGCCGTTGGGCTGGATGCGGCCCTTGAAGACCAGGTCGCAGGCGGCCTGGAAGGCGATGGAGTTGTCGAAGTCGGCCGCCATAGGCTGATAGAGCGGGTCGCCGACATTCTGCAGGTCGACGATGGCCGCCATGCGCCGCAGGGAATCCATCACCTGGATGCGCGAGCAGACGTCGTGATGCAGCCAGTTGGCGATGTGCTGGGAGGAAATCCGCAGCGTGRCGCGGTCCTCCATCAGGCCGACATCGTTGATGTCGGGGACTTTCGAGCAGCCGACGCCCTGGTCGATCCAGCGCACGACGTAGCCCAGGATGCCCTGCGCGTTGTTGTCGAGCTCGCGCTGGATCTCGTCCGGCGTCCAGTTCGGCCGCACGGCCACCGGCACCGACAGGATATCGTCGAGCTTGGCCTTGGGCCGATTCTTCAGCGCCGCCTGCACGGCGTGGACATCGACCTTGTGGTAGTGCGTRGCATGCAGCGTCGCCGCTGTCGGCGACGGCACCCAGGCGGTGTTGGCGCCGGCCTTGGGGTGGGCGATCTTCTGTTCCAGCATCGCCGCCATCAAATCCGGCATCGCCCACATGCCCTTGCCGATCTGTGCGTGGCCGGCCAGCCCGCATTCGAGCCCGGTGTCGACATTCCAGGCCTCGTAGGCGGAAATCCAGGCGGCCTGCTTCATGTCGCCCTTGCGGATCATCGGGCCGGCTTCCATCGAGGTGTGGATCTCGTCGCCGGTGCGGTCGAGGAAGCCGGTGTTGATGAACACCACACGTTCCCTGGCGGCGCGGATGGCCTCCTTGAGGTTGACGGTGGTGCGCCGCTCCTCGTCCATGATGCCCATCTTGATGGTGTTCTTCGCCATGCCGAGCAGGGCTTCGACGCGGTCGAATATCTCGACGGCGAAGGCGACTTCCTCCGGCCCGTGCATCTTGGGCTTCACGACATACATCGAGCCGGCGCGGGAGTTGGCGCGGCGACCCTTCGGCGCGACATCGTGCAGCGCGATCGACGCCGTCATCGCCGCATCCATGATGCCTTCCGGCACCTCGTTGCCGTCGCGATCCAGGATCGCCGGATTGGTCATCAGGTGGCCGACATTCCTGACCAGCATCAGCGAGCGGCCGGGCACGGTCAGCGTGCCGCCGGCGGGCGCGGTGTAGGCGCGGTCGGGGTTGAGCTTGCGAACAAAACTCTTGCCGCCCTTGGTGATCTCTTCCGCCAAATCGCCCTTCATCAGGCCGAGCCAGTTGCGGTAGACGACGACCTTGTCCTCAGCATCCACCGCCGCGACCGAATCCTCGCAGTCCTGGATGGTGGTCAATGCCGATTCCAGGATGACATCGGCGATGCCTGCCGGATCGGTCCTGCCGATCTGGTTGTTGCGGTCGATGACGATCTCGATGTGCAGGCCGTTCTTGACCAGGAGCACGGCTTCAGGGTTGGCGGCGTCGCCGCGATAGCCGGCGAATTGCTTGGTATTGGCGAGTGTCGTGACACCGGCACCCTCGCCCAGCCGCAGCATGCCGTTGATAAACGAAAGCCCGTTGACGCCCGCCCACTTGCCCGAGGTGAGCGGCACCGACTGGTCGAGGAAGTCCTTAGCCCAGGCAACCACCTTGGCGCCGCGCGCCGGATTGAAGCTCTTGCCTTTCCCGGCGCCGTCGGTTTCGGGAATGGCGTCGGTGCCATAGAGCGCATCGTAGAGCGAACCCCAGCGCGCATTGGCGGCGTTGAGCGCGTAGCGGGCATTCATCACCGGCACGACCAGCTGCGGGCCGGCAACGACTGCGATTTCCGGATCGACATTTTCGGTCGACACGCTGAAGGCCGGCCCCTCGGGGACGAGATAGCCAATCTCCTTCAGGAAGGTCTTGTAGGCCCCCATGTCGACGGGCGCGCTATGGTCGCGATACCAGCCGTCGAGCTTCTCCTGCATGGCGTCGCGTTTTGCCAGCAGCGCCCGGTTCTTCGGCGCCAGGTCATGGACAATGACCGAGAAGCCGTTCCAGAAGTCGGCCGCTTCGATGCCGGTGCCGGGCAGCACCTCGCCAGCCACAAAATCATGCAGCTCGCGGGCAATCCGCAATCCGGCGATCTCGATGCGATCGGTCATCAGGCTTCTCCAGATGAAAGGCTTTGCGGGCCTTTGGCATGTCAGGTTTGCCGGGTCAATTCAGCTTAGGGTGAAGGGCGAGCATTTACATCGCTTCATACGGCGTGCGCGATTCAGGTCAGGCCGAGTCGAAAATGGTGGTTTCCGAGAACCGGAGCGGAGCGTACTTTTGGGTACGTGAGCACCGGAAGTGCAGGACGCCGCCATTTGCAGGCCGGCCTGACCTGAATCTACACCGCAATCCTTGGCCTTCCCGAGGCCACCGCCACGACATGCGCCTCGATGAACATGCGCTGGGCTTCGACGGTCGAGACGCGGAATTCGGTCGCGACCTCGATCTCGGCACTGTCGGTGCCGGCATCCCTGGCGCGCTGGGCGACGATGGCGCGGACATCGGCCTCGGCCGCCGCGATCGCCGCCGCTTCATCGAGGAAATCGCGCACGGTTTCACCCGAGGCAAGTCGAAACAGGCCTTCCTTGGGCTGGCTGACCCGGGCCTCGGCCGAAACCCTGACCTGGCCGACGACGGCGCCGAGCGCGTTGGCGACGTCGGTGTCCTCCGGCACCACGCACTCATTGCCGATCAGCGGCGGCAGGCCGGCATAGTGCAGCGGCGCTGAAGCGCCGAGGCCGATGACAGGGCGGTCGAGCGCGACGCTTAGCCGGGCAATGCCGGGGTGAGAATCGACGGCGCGCTGCACCAGAGCATGCGCCACCGTCGACGCGCCATCGAGCCCGTCCTCGGCGAAGGCGGTTTCGAGGATGTATTCCGCCGACCAGCGTGTCAGCGTAACCAGCACGCGCTCCGAGATCACCTCCGGCGACGCGGCGATGGGCTGGCCGCGGCCGTCACGCTTGCGCGCGAACAGTTCGGCGCCGAGGCGAGCGGCGACCGGATCCCAGTTCGCCTGCTTGCCCAGCACATGGGCGGCGTCCGACGGCGTGAAGCCGGCGACATGCACCAGCCCGCGCGACACCAGCCGGTTCAAGGTCGCGTTCTGCGCGTTGGAGGTCAAAAGCCTGTCGACGGCGAGCGGCACCGCGCCAATCGCCTCGTAGAGGCGGGCTTCGGCGCCGGTCAATCCGGCGGCAAGCCGGTCCGGCACACCGGTGCGCACTGCAAAGCGGCCGTCCATGCGGCCGGGATTGGGCGCCCGCAATTGCCGTTCCAGTTCCGCGGTGACGGCGGAGCCATGGGCCATCCCCGCCAGCGCCAAGGGCACCAGGCGGCGGGGCCCGAGCAAGATTTTCGGGTTGAGCGCGCCATCCTCCAGCGCCACTTCGGAATCGCCGCCGAGGCCGAAGGTGCGCATGGCCACGGCCTCGACCATGGTGCGGAAGCCGCCGACGGTGGCGCCTTCCGGGTCGAGCCGCGGCCGGCCCTTGTCGAGCACGGCGACGTCGGTGGTGGTGCCGCCGATGTCGGAGACCATGGCATTGTCGAGCCCGGTCATGTGGCGGGCGCCGACCAGGCTAGCGGCGGGGCCGGACAGGATGGTCTCGATCGGTCGCTGGCGGGCAAACGCCGCCGACACCAGCGCACCGTCGCCGCGCACCACCATAAGGGGTGCGGCGATGTTGCGCTGCTCGAGAAAGCCTTCGGTTGCCGCCACCAGCCGGTCGATCATCGAGATCAGCCGGGCGTTGAGCAGCGTCGTCAGCGCCCGGCGCGGGCCGCCGAGCTTGGCCGACAGCTCGTGGCTTGATGTGACCGGCAGACCGGTCTTTTCGCGGATCAGCTCGCGGGTGGCGATCTCGTGCGCCGGATTGCGGGTCGCGAAATAAGCGCAAACGGCAAAGCCGGAGACCGACACGCCGAGTTCCGGCAGCGCTGCCTCGAGCCCCGACAGGTCGAGCTTGGCCGCATTGCCATGCACATCATGACCGCCGGGGCAGAACACCACCGGGTCGGTGCCGAGTGCAGCCTTCAGCCCGTCACGGGCGAGGTCGGCCTCGGAAAAGCCGATCATCACCAACGCCACGCGGCCGCCCTGGCCCTCGACCAGCGCGTTGGTAGCAAGCGTCGTCGACATCGAGACCAGCTTGATCGCGGTCGGATCGGTGCCGGCCTTCTGCAGCACCGCATCGACGGCGCCGGAAATGCCGACGGCCAGGTCATGCCGCGTGGTCAGCGCCTTGGCCTTGGCCAGCACCTTGCCCTTGTTCGGCCCCTCTTGCTTACCTTCCGTTTCAGACCACAGCACGGCGTCGGTGTAGGTGCCGCCGGTGTCGATCCCGAGGAACAGCGGCTTTGGCTTGGTCTTGGCGGTCATTTCTGATGGTCGTCCGGCTGGGTAAATTTGTTTCCCTGCCCTTAGCCGATACGGGGCGGCCGATAAAGACGCGAGCGCTGGGCCACGGTGGAGTTCGATCTCCCCCCACAAGGGGGATTGGCAGTTCCGCTAAGGTGTCGAGATTCAAGTCAGGCCGAGCCGAAAATGGTGGATTCCGAGAACCGGAGCGGACCGTTCTTTTCGTACGTGAGCACCGGAAGCGCAGGAAGCCGCCGTTTGCAGGCCGGCCTCACCTGAATATCGACACCTTAGCCGACAAACCCAACCTTCTTGTGTGTGCCATCGCAAAACGGCTTATTGGYCGAGTGGCCGCAGCGGCACAGGAACGCGACTGTCGTGCGGTCGACGGTATGGCCGGTGCCGGTGACGATCTCCATATTGCCCTCGAGCTTGAGCGGGCCGTTTTTCGTCGGAGTGACCTTGAGCGGGCCGTCGCGCATTTCCAGCGCCGGCGTGTCCTTCAGCGGCGGCTCGCCGGTGGCGACAAAACCCGATTTGTTGTGGCTGCCGTCGCAGAACGGCTTGTTTTCCGAAGCGCCGCACCGGCAGAGCGTGGCGCGATAGAACGTCTCGCCGTCGAGCACGATCTCGGCATGCACGGCCAGCGGACCGTTTTCCCGCAGGCGCACAGTGTTGACCACCGGCGGCTGTTCCTGCGGCCCGCCATCCTTCCTGATGTAGGTGATGGCGCCGGAGGGGCAGCTTTCGGCGATGGCGACGATCTTCTCGACGCTGGCCGCCTCGGGATGGATCCACTGCCCCGGCGCGTTGGGCACGAAAACATGCGGATCGCCGAGCACGCAGTTGCGCGAATGAATGCAGCGCTTGCCCGAGAACCCGACGTCAATCTTGTCGCTTTCGACCATACCGGCCATGGCTACGCTCCTGTTGCCTGAAGCGCGTCGCATCCAGACGGACAGACGCGGCGCGCTTTGGGTATTTGTGCAGGCAATGTTTTAACGCAATTCCCGTCGGAACCGCTTCACACTTTTTCTGGAATTGCTCTACGGCTCCAGCAGGAAAACCGTCAAGCTGGCAAACCGGTCAGGGGACCAGATCGATTTCCTCGGTCTCGCCGCCGCTGCAGGTATAGCAACAGTCCTCGCATTTTTCCTTGTTGCCGGGGCCGACGCCCCAATAGGTCTCCTCGTCGCCGTCGACCCAGGCGCCGTAACAGATCGATTCCCCTTCGTTGCAGGATATCGGCAAGGACTTGGTCTCGCCGTCATTGAGGTAGAAATCCTGGTTGTTGCCCGGCCAGACATAGTCGCGGTCCTGGCT
>NZ_JBFULQ010000037.1:0-22187 GCF_054049815.1 Mesorhizobium sp. P5_C1
GAGAGGTTGAAGCTGACATAGGCCTGGACATTGTCGRTGCCCTGGCCGTTGAGCTCGATGACSTGATCGCCGGCATTGTCGACATAGTAGGTGTCGTTTTCGCCGCCTCCACGCATGATGTCGGCGCCTGTGCCACCATCCAGAAGATCGGCTCCCCGGCCGCCATTCAATGTGTCGTTTCCGCCTTCGCCGTAAATTGAGTCATTGCCGTAACTCAGGTCGCTTGAACCATCACGCTCATCGCCCCAGAGCGTGTCGTTGCCGTCGTGGCCCATCAGAACATCGTTGCCGCCACGGCCACGCAATTGATTGTCAGCCGCGTTGCCATAAAGCCCGTCGTTGAACGCGGTTCCACGCGCGTTGTTCACGCCGACCAACGTGTCGTAGCCGATGAAGAGGTTGCTCTCGTCCATGTCGTGGGCAAAGCCGCCTTGCAGGTCGATCAGAACCGCGCCGCCGGCTCCGTTGTAGTTGACCCGGCCTCCCTCCGTGCCGGCCAGGAACCTTACGACATCGTTTCCGGCGCCGAGATAGAAATCCATGTAGCCGCCGAATGTGTTGGTATAGGAGGCATCGACGATGAACGTGTCGCCAAAGGCGGTGTCGTCGATGGCGTGAATGCCCGATACGCGATCGACACCACCTTGCCCATCTGCGATGGCAAAACCGATGGCATTCGATCCGGCCGCAAGGCCAGCCCGAGCCTGTGCCGTGAGGTTGGCCACGATGGCAGTCGTCGCGCCCGCATAGAGGAGTTCGACATAGTCGATGTCCRTGTTTCCGGAGGCCTGTGCAATGATCCTGTCATTTCCCTGGTCCCCCGACACCGTAGCGGCAACCGCCGTCAAGGTGTCGTTGCCGTTGCCGCCGCTCAAGAAATCGAAATCGTCCACGGTCGCCGACACGCCGCCATTGATAATATCGGCGCCGTTGTCACCCGCGAGATAGTTGCTRCCGSTTGTGCCGGTGATGRTGTCGGCGAACTGGGTGCCTTCRGCATMCTCGATGCTRGTCAGCGTATCCGTGAAGCCCCAGCCGTCAGTTACAACGCCGGTCGYCAAATTGATCGTGGCACCATGKGTGATGATGCCGCCGCCRTCGACGTCRWTTCCATAGTCAAGRCTGTCGTCCCTGTAGGARACCAKATCSTYGCCGGCGCCGCCAATGATGGTGTCGGTGCCGCTTCCCGSSARYAYCRTRCCGCCGTTTGATCCCAGATGGATGATGTCGTTGCCCGCCCGGGCAWACRCCCAAAARCCGTCATTTCGCATCGTKATGTTGTCTGCGAAGTRGCTGGCGTTCACCGMCTCGACACTGTTGAGCGTGTCGGTGTTGCCSARGCCGTCGGTGACGACACCAGTCTGCATGTTGATGGTYAGGCCRTTTGWGTAAGYCTCGTAAAAAACGACGTCGATGCCGTCCCCTCCATTCACCTGGTCATTGCCGCCAATCGCCATGMRAATKWAGTCGTCACCGGCCAATGCGTTGATKGTGTCGTTGCCGAYCAGGTCYTGAAYGYCGGGATTGATATCGTTGCCGACGGTTCCRTTGATGACWGCCATTTGRTCCTCCCGTTGTTTGGCATTTCCCCAACGGAAACTGTATCCKAMGGTTGCATTAGAGTCATCTGATATAAAGACGTAGGGTCATCCTGTTCGGCACCAGCGAAGTGCCTCGSAATTCGAGTTCAACAGTATTGTTGGACARCSGCSAAGTTTTYCSAGGAAAGCWTTACGGCTTCGGAGCGCCGCRGGGCGCAGCGATCASRGCGGCAGGAGCCGGAAGTCGTTGCCCTCGGGCAGCARTTGKCCGCCATCGACRACAATGGTCGTCCCGGTGATGTAGCTGGCAKCGTCGGAGGCGAGGAACAGGAAGGCATTGGCGACGTCGCGCGGGCTGCCAAGCCGGCCGAGCGGGATCGAGTCTTCCATGTTCTTGATATAGGCCGCGCCGCGATGCAGCTCGATCGCCTCGGTGAGGATGTTGCCGGGCTCGACGCCGTTGACGGTGATGCCGTAGCCGGAGAATTCGAGTGCCGCGGCACGGATGAAGCCGTTGATGCCGGCCTTGCTGGCTGAATAGTGGCCGTGGCCGGGGCTGGTCACATGCGGGCCGGTAATGGAGGAGGTGTAGAGCATGCGCCCGTAGTGCTGCGCCTTCATCGGCACCAGGGAGGCGCGGGTGGCATTGAAGGTGCCGCGCAGATTGACCGCCATGACGCGGTCCCAGTCGTCCGCGCTGGTGTTCTCGATCAGCTGCCAGGGATAGATGCCGGCATTCTGCACGACGATGTCGAGGCGGCCATGGTGTTCGAGCGCCAACGCCACCGCGGCCTCGGCCTCGGTCATCAACGAAATGTCGGTGCGGACGAAGGGGACGCCCAGTTCGGCCGCCGTCGCTTGCCCGGCTTCGAGCTCGGTATCGGCGAGCACCAGCTTTGCGCCTTCTTCGGCAAAACGCAGCGCGATGCCCTTGCCGATGCCACGGGCGCTGCCGACGATCAGCGCCACCTTGCCTTCTAGTCGTGCGGTCATGCGAGCCGTCCTGTCATGCCAGTTTTTGACGAATGGTTTGCTTGAAAGCGTCGAGCAGCACGGCGGCCAGCACCAGCAGGCCATGGATCACCTGGGTGAAGTTGGCTGGCAGGCCCATCAGGTTGATCGCCGTGTTGATGGCTGAGAGCAGCAGCACGCCGGCATAGACGCCGGGCAGGGTGCCGACACCGCCTTTCAGGCTGACGCCGCCGATGACGACGGCGGCGAAGGCGTTGAACAAAAGGCCGACACCGAGATTGGCGGTGGCGCCCGAGGTGCGGATCGCCAGCAGCCAGCCGGCAAGGCCGGCAATGGCGCCGGCCAGCACGAAGGCGATGATCAGGTTGCGGTTCACCCGGATGCCGGCGCGGAAGGTCGCCGTCTCGTTACCGCCGATCATCACCAGATGCCGGCCGAACGGTGTCTTCGCCATGATCAGCGAGAAAATGACGAAACAGGCAATCGCGATCCAGGCGGTGAGCGGCAGGCCGACGAGGCGCTGGATGCCGAACCAGCGGATGGCTGGCGCAAGATCCTGCGCCGAACGGCCGCCCGAAATCACCAGCACCAGGCCGCGCACCCAGATGTAGGACGCCAGCGTGATGATGAAGGCGCTCATCTTCACCCGCACCACCAGATAGCCGTTGCAGGCGCCGATGAGGCCGCCGACGGCAACCGCCAGCAGCAGCGAGACCGGAACCATCAGCCATTCCGGATGCAGTTGCACGCCAAGGCCTATGCCCGACGAGCAGAACAGGATTCCGACCGCCATGGCGCTGAGCGCTGCGACGGATTCGACCGACAGGTCCATGTGGCCGGCGATGATGACCAGCGCCAGGCCGATCGACATGACGCCGAGAACGCTCGACGCCTCGATGATGTTGGCGAAGATGCCGAGCTGGAAATAGTTCGGGATGAAGATGGAGAACACCACCAGCACGAACAGCAGCATGAACCAGACGAGGTTGTCGAGGACGAACTCCAGGGCGTGGCGCGTGCGGGGGTTCATGGGCTGATCCGGCTGGCGCATCCCCCTGAAATCAATTCGATTTCCGCAAGGGATCATGCGCGATTGGAATTGCAGAGGATTGGCCCCGGGCCGAGATGGCCCGGGGCGTTTCATGCGACGGGCCTATTCGACGGACTTGATGGCCTCCGTCGACGGCTTCTGATTGCCCCAGAAGGCAGGGTTGTCGACATTTTCCTTGGTGATGGCGGCGCCGGGGATCTTGATGTTCGGGCCCCAGGCTTCCTTGGTCACGGTCGATTTCAAGCCGAGCACGTCGTATTCGCCGGGCTTGATCTCTTCCTTCTTGACGATCTTGTCCATGAACATGGCAACAGCCGCCGCCTGTGCGTAGAGCGGCTGCTCGACTTCGACATTGMGCCAGCCCTTGCGGATCAGGTCGAGGCCGACCGGAGCGCCGTTCGAGCTCATCAGCATGACGTCGCCCGGCTTCTTGCCGGCGGCCTCGAGCGAGGCGACGGCAGCGACCGACAGGTGAGCGGCATGGCTGAAGATCAGGTCGATGTCGGGGTTGGCAAGCATCTGGTCGGCGACGATGGTGCCGGCATTGCTGGCTTCCCATTGCATGGCTGGAAGCGAGATGATCTTGACGTCGGGAAACGCCTTCAGCTTCTCCTCAAAGCCCTTCTGGATGTCGAGCGTATAGGGATCGCCAGGGTCGCCAAGCACCTGCAGGACCTTGCCCTTCACCGCGCCGTTCTTGGCTTTGAGCAGCTTCTCGGCCTGGTCCGCGGCGACGTAGCCGATCTCGACCGTTCCTGCGACCGAGGTGAAGTCGGAGGGCGTCGACGTGATCTGGCGGTCGAACTCGACCACCGGAATGCCGGCGGCGCGTGCGGCTTCGATCGACGGTTTCAGCGCATTGAAATCGACGGCGGCGAGGATGATCGCCGCCGGCTTCAGCGCAATGACGTCGTTCATCTGCGACTGCTGGGCGTCGGTCTTGTTGTCGGCGTTCAGCGCCTTCATCTCATAGCCGACCTGCTTCAGGAACAGCTCCAGGGCGCTCACCGAGCCGGTCTGGAACTCGTCGAGCAGTGTCGGCACCATGTAGTAGACAGTACCTTTGGACTGGGCGAATGCCGGCATAAGCGTGGCAAAGGCCAGTGCCAGGATACCGAAGACAGCAAGAAGTATTCGCTTCATGTCGTTCGCTCCTGTTGAGCCGGACCCCTCTTTGTCCCTCAGCCCGCCGGTCCGGCACCGGCAAGCGTCTCCCCGGTGATCATGTTGATCACCGCATCGGGACTTGTTTTGTTGCGTGCGACATCGCCCGCCACGACGCCCTGGCGGATCACCACGATCCGGTCGGCGACCTGGAAGGCCTGCTGCATGATATGGGTGATGATGACGACGCCGATGCCCTGGCTCGCCACCTGGCGGATCATGTCGAGACCGCGCCGCGTCTGCTCGACGCCGAGGGCGGCGAACGGTTCATCGAGCAGCACCAGCTTGCCGCCCCAATGGACGAACCGGTTGAGCTCGATGGCCTGCCGCTGGCCGCCGGAGAGATGCTCGACATTGGTGCGCAGCGAAGGAATGCGCGTGCCCGCGCTAGCCAGTGCCTTTTCGACGACGGCCTCCATCGCGCGCTCATCGAGCACGGGGATGCCAAGAACCTTCCTGGTGATCTCGCGGCCCATGAAAAAATTGGCGACCACGTCGACATTGGTGCACAGCGACAGGTCCTGATAGACGGTTTCGATGCCCGCCGCCTTGGCCTCTGCCGGCGACCTGGCAAGGAACTCCTTGCCCTCGAACAGCATGCGCCCCGAGGTCGGCTCCAGCCCGCCGGCGATGATCTTGACCAGTGTCGATTTGCCGGCGCCATTGTCGCCCAGCAGCGCCACGACCTCGCCCTTGCCGATCGAGAAGCTGATCCCCTTCAGCGCTTCGATCGCGCCATAGTTCTTGGTGACGTTGTCGAGCACCAGCAGAGGTTCGCTCATGCCGCAATTCCTCCGGTTTTCAGAAGATCGCGCCCGCGTTCGCGTTCAGCCGTGAAGATCTGGCCGAAGCGCGGCGACAGCACCCCGGAAACCGCAAGGGCGGCTGCGCCGCGCAACACCGAATGCTGCCCGCCCCGCGCGACCATGACGCGCGGCGTCGTGCGGTCCTTTCGCGCCGAGACGGAGTTGTGCAGGCCTTCGGTTGAACCGGCCAGCCGTTCGAGCAGGTCGGTGGATGCCAGTCCGCCGAGGATGATGGTCTCGGGGTCGAACAGGTTCTCGATGATGGCGACGGCATTGCGAAAGATCGCGGCGACTTCCGCCACCCAATCGGCCTCGCTGCCATTCCAGCGCCGGAGCGCCTCGAGCGACAGGTACCTTTCGAGACAACCGCTGTTGCCGCAGGGGCAAGCCTCGCCACCTGGAACGACGGGAATGTGCCCGACCTCGCCGGCATTTCCCCAGGCGCCGCGCAACACGCTGCCGTCATGAACCATGACGCCGCCCAAACCAACGCCGAAATAGAGATAATAGTATTCGGAAAATTGCGCGCCGAGGCCGTAGAGGCGCTCGCCCATGGCGGCCGCCGCCATGTCGGTTTCAAAAAAGGCCGGCAGTCCGGTCGAAGCCGCCAACCGCTCACGCAGCGCCACATCCTTCCAGCCGGTCATGGTGGTGGGGCCGACAAAGCTCATGGACTCGACGCCGAACGGGCCGGGCAGGGCGAGGCCGACCCCGAGGACCCGCCCGCCAGCCCGCAATCTGGTCAATTCAACCACCATTGCTCCGATCAGGTCGAAGGCGTGGTCGGGCGTCGCGCTCGGGGCTTCGCGGTACGTGCTCTCGATCACGTCGCCGCTCAGATTGATCAAGGCGGCACTGATGCCGAACGGAGTGATGTGGATACCGACGGCATAGCCGCCCTCGGGATTGAGGCGCAGGGTCGCCGGGGGCAGGCCGCGACCCTTCGGCTCTTCGCGCAGCGAAAGGATGTAGCCCTGCTCTTCGAGTTCGCGAACGATGGTCGACACGGTCTGGACGGTGAGCCCGACGCGCCTGGCGATCTCGCCGCGGGCGATTGGTCCCTGCAGGCGGATGGATTCAAGCACGATGCGCCGGTTGTACGGCCGCCCGAACTCCTGATTGGTCCCCCGCAGTGCCATGACGTGCGCCCCTTAGGAAGGCTCAGCTTCGCACCGCTTATTTATTCAGTCAAATGGAATTCAAAAACAAATTCGCGCATCCGGTCCAGCGGGGCGAGGGCTTGGCCAGCAGATGATTGAAGGGGCGCGAAACCATCATCCGGCAGTCAGGCGGCATGGATGGCGTTGCCTCGGCTCGCCGGGTTGCTCGCGAAGCGGGGCTGATAGTTGTTCGGAAGTATTGGGCCAATCAGCTCACGGCCTGCGCGGCTCAAAGATACTGGGCGACCTTCTTGCCGATCGTGAGGAAGCGCAGCGGATCGATGGCTTCGCCATTGTGGCGGACTTCGTAGTGCAGGTGCGGGCCGGTCGAGCGGCCGCTGCTGCCGGTCTTGCCGATGACGGCGCCGGCATCCAGTTTCTCGCCCACAGTCACGTCGATTTCGCTGAGATGCCCATAGCGCGTCGCAAAACCATTGCCGTGGTCGACCTCGACCATGCGGCCATAGCCGCCGTTCCAGCCTGCCTTGGTGACGACGCCGGGCGCGGTGACCTTTGCGGCCATGCCGATCGGCGCCCTGAAATCCATTCCGGAATGCAGCGCCGCGGTGCCGAGGATCGGGTCGGTGCGCACGCCGAACGGGCTAGTGACGGAATGGCCCGGAGCCGGGTTGGTCAGCGGCAGCTGGCGCGCTTCCTTCTTGAGATGGTCGAGCGTGTCCAGCGCCTCGTCCAGTTCCTTGACCTTGCTGTCGAACATCATCGAACTGTCGAGCGGGATCAGTGGTCCGCCGACGTCGCTCTCGTTCTTGCCGAAATCGCTGTCTACCGGCAGGCCCGCCGCTTCAAGTGCCTGCGTGATCGCGTCGGCGCTCTTGTAGGCGTTGTCGGCGAGCGTGCTGATGCGGGTCAGTTGATCGCTCTCGATGGATTTCAGCGACTGGTTGATCGACACGAACAGTCGGTCGGCACGATCGGCGGCTGAATCGTTGGGCAGCGGATCGGAGCGGGTCGACCACAACGAGAACGGCCGGGTGTCGCCGGCGCCGAGATCGGCGCCCAGGCTGGCGACCGCGTAGGTCTGCGCCGGCGGGGCGATGCTGCCGGTCACCTCGGCGCGTTTGTCCGGCTTGCCGGCCGCCACCGGATCCTCGGCAGGCGCCGCTCCGACTTCGGTCTCGGCGCGTTCGAGCAGCGGGCCGAGGCGGCCATGACGCTGGCTGAGCTGGCTCTGGCGTTCAAGCAGTTCGCTGACCTTGGTTTCCATCAGCTGCTGGTCGAGCAGTTGGCGGCTGGTGATGCGGTCGACCTGGGCGCGAAGCGCCGAAATGCGATCTTCATAGGCCTGCTGCATGCGTGCCTGCCGCGCCGTGGTGGCGCCGATCAGGTCGTCGCGCAGCACAAGATAGGAGGTTGCCAGCAGGTAGCCAATGGCGATGGCCGCCAGCGCCGAGCCGACAAAGGCCGCGAGCCAGGGGCGGATCGTGAAGTGCCTGATCTCATTGCCCCGGGCGATGATGATCGTGTGGGGCTCTTTGCGCCTGCCGAAGACTGCTGACTGACCGGTTGCCTTCACGGGACCAAGCTTTCGTTTACGACACCACGACAGCTTGACTACACATTATTAAGGTTAACAAAGCTTTGCGCTGCGGACTTTTCAGTAACGATTGCCCGTCAGGCGGGCATGGGGTTGCGGGCAGTTGGCTGTGCCGACGAAGATCTCAAAGCGCGCGGACAGCTGCGAGCACCTCTTCGGCATGGCCCTTGACCCGGACCTTGCGCCAGATCCTGGCAATCCGCCCGTCGCGGCCGATCAGGAACGTTGCCCGCTCGACACCCATGTATTTGCGGCCATACATCGATTTTTCGACCCACAGATGGTAGGCCTCGATCACCTTGCGCTCCTCGTCGGCGGCGAGGTCGATGGTGAGGCTGTATTTCGATTTGAACTTGTCGTGCTTTTTGACGTTGTCGGGCGACAGGCCGATCACCACCGCGCCGGCCTTCTCGAATTCCGGCTTCAGTTGCGAAAAGCTGATTGCCTCTTGCGTGCAGCTTGTTGTGTCGTCCTGCGGATAGAAATAGAGCACAATGGGCTTGCCGGAGGATGCGGCTAGGCTGAGCGATCCGCCGCCGTCCCTCGGCAGGTCGAATTGCGGCGCGATATCGCCTACGTCTAGGTCAGCCATACCGATGCCCTTGTTTGTGGTTACGCGCCAAGCCACAGCCATATAGTGTCGAGCGGGGATTCGTCCACGATCGAGTTCGTACAACGGAAAATTGCGTGGATCAGGAGCAACCGCAGCACGAGAAGATCCGGTTCAGGCGGGATGAGATCACCGACCTGGGGGCCTTTCCCTCCGCGTGCCGCGTGCCGCCGCTGGGTCAGGCGCGGATCGGACGCGGCTTTCGCATCCTGGCAAGGGTGTTCGCCGGTTTCGCCTGCCTTGTCCTGTTGGCGGCAGTCGCTGTCTATCTGGTCGGTGCGTCCGGCGTTGGCTCCGAGCGGCTTCGAGCAGAAGCGGAAACCGCCATCGAGAAACTGGCGGGCGTCGATGTCGATGTTTCGGTCGGGCCGGCGCGCATCACCCTTGATGGATCGAGCTTCATTGCGTTGCAGGTCAGCGACGTCAGCCTGAAGACCGCCGACGGCAAGCCGATGGCCGATGCGGGCCGCGTGCGCTTCGGCGTGCGCCTGATACCGCTGCTGCGCGGGGAAGTGCGGCTGACCAGCGCCAGGATATCCGATGCGCACATCGTCGTGGCGGCGATGCCGTCCGGCGGCGACTGGGCAGCAAGCCTGCGCAATCAGGATGGCCTCGTCGATCCGGAGAAACTGACGGCTGCGGTGTTCGCCAACGTGCACAGCGCGCTCGACGCCGTGCGCGAAGATTCGATGCGCCAGATCGATCTTCGCAACGTCGAATTCGTACTGCCCGAAACCGCAACGATCAAACGGGTCAAAGTCACCGACGCCGCCGTCGTGCAGTCGGGACCGGGCGGCATGCAGTTTTGGTCGCAGGCCAATGTCGACGGCAGGGCGGTTACCATCGCCGCTTCCGCCACCCGCGATATCGCCGCACACCGCGTGACGGCGCTGGACGCGAGCATCAATCTGGCGGACGCGAGTGTTGTCACGGGGGCTGCAGATACCACGGCCGCTACCGGAAAGCTGGGTGCGGTGGCGCTGAAGCTGACGGGATCGGAAGGGTCCGGCACGAATGCATCGCGGCTGACGGCCGCTTTGTCATCGACGGGTTCCATCCTCGATCTCGGCACACGCGGGCTGCTGCCGGCGGACGTCGACGTCAACGCCACGCTGGTTGCGGGCAGCAACAAGGTCCAGGTGGACAGATTGCTGCTGAAGACCGGCCGGTCGACATTCGATTTCGCCGGTTCGATCGGGCCGAAGCCGGCAACCGGAGCGGCCGGCGAGGAACCGGCCTATCGCTATGACCTGACCAGCGACGGTTCCTCGCTGGCGCCTTCGGACTCGCCCGAGCCAGCGCTCACCTTCCTCGCCCGTATTGCCGGTGTCTACAACACGGTGAGCCACAGGCTGGTCGCCGAGCAGATAGCGCTTCGCTCCGCCTCCTCCGGCGAGGTGCTCGGCACCGCCGCCGTGGAGTTCGTCGACGGCAAGGCGCCGGGGATCAACCTGGCGTTCAACGTCCACAACATGCAGGTCTCTCACGTCAAGCAGCTTTGGCCATGGTTTTCGGCACGCAACGCCCGGCTGTGGGTGCTGGCCAATCTGTTTGGCGGCCGCGTCGTCGACGCCAACCTCCAGTTCCACGTTGTTCCGAACCGTCTCGGCAATGGCGTGCCGCTGTCCGCCGACGAGGTGTTCGGCCGCTTCCAGATCGAGGGATCGCGTTTTGACACGGCCGGCCGCATTCCGCCGATACGCGACGCTGTCGGCGTTGTTGGTTTCCATGGCAATGATGTCGACGTCTCCCTGTCTTCGGGCACCGTCTACATGCCGAGCGGCCGCACCGTCGCGGCCAGCAATGGCACGCTGACGGTCAAGGCCGCCAACCACCCGCCAGTCATCGGCGCGCTCGACATCGATGTCGAGGGTGACGCCTCCGCCGTTGCCGAACTCGCCTCCTACGAGCCGATCAACGCCATGCGCCATGTCGGCCTTTTGCCGGAAGATCTGTCGGGCAGCGTCACCGGCCATGTCAGGGCGGACATTCCTTTGCAGTCCGGCGTCGACTCCTCGAAGCTCGATTGGCTGGTGTCGCTCGACTACAGCGGCATGTCATTGGCCAAGCCGTTCGAGGGGCAGACCGTGACGGATGCCGACGGTTCGATCACCGTCGACCCTGAAAAGGCGGTGATCTCGGCCAAGGCATCGCTGAACGGCATTCCGGCCGAACTCGACCTGATCGAGCCACTCCGGGATGACGGGCCGCCGCCCAGCCGCAAGGTGGCCCTGGTGCTCGACGACAAGATCCGTGCCGCCGCAATGCCCGGCTTGACGCCGCTGCTTGGCGGCACGGTGAAGGTGGCGATCGACAAGAGCGGCAGCGGCGACCAGAACGTCTCGGCCGACCTGACCAACGCCAGGCTGGACATTCCCTGGGCCGGCTGGAGCAAGGGGGCGGGGGTTCCCGCCAAAGCCACATTCGTCATGACCAAGTCCGGCGACACCACGACGCTGTCCGACTTCGATCTCGACGGGAAAACCTTCTCCATCGAAGGCGACATCGTGCTGGTCAATGGCGCCCTGTCGTCCGCGAAGTTCAGCAAGGTGACCTTGAACAGGGGCGACGATGTCGCGGTGTCGGTGAAGCGGTCCGGCAAGGGCTATGCGGTCGACATATCAGGCAACGCGCTGGATGCCCGCTCGCTGATCAAGCAGTTCACCTCGGACGTCGACACGGCAACCAAGACCACCGGCTCCGATGCCATTTCCGTCAGCGCCGACGTCGATCAGCTGACCGGGTTCCACGACGAGCAATTGTCCAACCTGAAGCTCGACTACAGCGCCGCCGGCTCGCGGGTGAACGGCCTGAAGGTCAGCGCCACGGCAAGTTCGGGCGCCGCGATAACCATCAGCAACACCACAGGCGCCGGCCAGCGCACACTCAACATGCAGTCCGCGGACGCTGGCGCCATCCTTCGGTTCCTCAACATCTATGAGCATATGGAAGGCGGAGCGATCACGCTGGCGCTGGCGGGGCCGAGCGACGGATCGCTGAGGGGCAAGGTCGATACCAGCAACTTCTTCGTGGTCAATGAGCCGAAACTGGCTTCCATCGTCTCGACCACGCCGGCCGGCGATAGCCGCAGCCTCAACCAGGCGGTCAAGGGCAACCTGGACACCTCGCGGGTCAAGTTCCAACGCGGCTACGCCGAGATCGACAAGGGCAGCGGCTATGTGAAACTGGCCAATGGCGTGCTGCGCGGCCCCCGCATCGGCACCACGTTCCAGGGCACCCTCTACGACCAGGACAACAACATGGACATGACCGGCACGTTCATGCCGGTCTATGGCCTCAATCGCATCTTCGGCGAATTGCCCATCGTTGGCGCGCTTCTCGGCAACGGCCGCGACCGCGGCCTGATTGGCGTCACCTATCGGCTCAAGGGCAATGCCAACAAGCCGGTGCTGGACATCAACCCGCTGTCGGTGATCGCACCCGGTATCTTCAGGTCGATCTTCGAATACCGGTGACCGATCCTAGACCGGCCGCACCAGAATGTGTTTTTTCCTGCCGAGTGAAAGCTTTACGATGTTTTCCGGACTCAAATCCTGAAGCGTCACCAGCCGGCGCTCGTCGCTGACTGGCTGGTCGTTCAACCGTACCGCACCGCCCTGCACATGCCGCCGCGCCTCGCCGTTCGATGCCGCCAGTCCGGCTGTCACCAGCAGCGACAGGACGCCGACGCCGGCTCCAAGCGCTGCCTTGTCCACCTCGACGCTCGGCAGCGATTCGGCGAGCGCGCCTTCCTCGAACGTCTTGCGCGCCGTCTCGCTGGCTTGTTCCGCGACCGCACGACCATGCAGCAAGGCCGTGATCTCGGTGGCGAGGACCTTCTTGGCCTCATTGATCTCGGATCCGCCGAGCTGCTCGAGCCGCGCGACCTCGTCCAGCGGCAACGTCGTGTAGAGTTTCAGGAAGCGGCCGACATCGGCATCCTCGGTGTTGCGCCAGTACTGCCAGAACTCGTAGGGGCTCAGCATCTCCGCATCGAGCCAGACCGCGCCCGATGCCGACTTGCCCATCTTGGCGCCCGATGAGGTGGTGAGCAGCGGCGTGGTCAGCGCATAGAGCTGCGCGTCCTCCATGCGGCGGCCGAGATCGATACCGTTGATGATGTTGCCCCACTGGTCGGAGCCGCCCATCTGCAGGCGGCAGCCGAGGCGCTTGTAGAGCTCGACGAAATCATAGGCCTGCAGGATCATGTAGTTGAATTCGAGGAACGACAGCGACTGCTCGCGATCGAGCCGCAGCTTGACGGAATCGAAGGCGAGCATGCGGTTGACCGAAAAGTGACGGCCGACGTCGCGCAGGAAATTGACGTAGTTGATCTCCATCAGCCAGTCGGCGTTGTTGATCATGACCGCGTCGTTCGGCCCGCTGCCGAATTTGAGGTACGGCATGAAGTTGCGGCGGATGCCGGCGAGGTTGTCGTCGATGTCCTGCGGGGTCAGCAGCTTGCGTGCCTCGTCCTTGAAGGACGGGTCGCCGATCATCGAGGTGCCGCCACCCATCAGGGCGATCGGCCGGTGACCGGTCTGCTGCAGCCAGTGCAGCATCATGATCTGGATCAGCGAACCGGCATGCAGGCTTTTGGCGGTCGCGTCGAAGCCGATATAGGCCGTCACCGTCTCCGTGGCGAAGAGATTGTCGAGGCCGGCATCATCCGAAGTCTGGTGGATGAAACCGCGCTCGCTCATCGTGCGCAGGAAATCGGATTTGAAGGCAGGCATTTTGTGTTTCCCGAAAGCGTCCGGCCAATCTGACCCGGGCGTGGCGTGCATGAACGGGCGCGTTTAGCACCCAAGCGCGATCAGCAAAAGTGGAATCCGGTTTTGCGTTCGATCGCGCGTCAGGCAGAGATCCGCGATCAGCAAAAGTCAAATCCGGTTTTGCGGTCCGCGCGGATGAAGTCTGAGACCATCGGCCCAATGCTTGCTTCATCGTTTCGGCTGGCGTAATGAGGCGCCGCGCCAAAGGTTCTAGCAGTCCACGACCTCGAGCGGCACCGCACGGCATCCACAAAATGCCATATCCGACGACAGAGCCCCGACGCGACATGCCGGACGCATTGATATCCATCGTCATTCCTTGCAGGAACGAGGCGGCAAATCTGCCGCTGTTGATCGACGAGATCGAGTCCACCATGGCCGGGCGCGACTTCGAGCTGATCATCGTCAACGACGGCTCCACCGACGACACCGCTTCGGTGCTCGCAGCGCAGGCTGCACTTCGCCCGTTTCCGGTTCGGGAATTGCGCCACCGGAAATCCGCTGGCCAGAGCCTTTCGGTGCGCTCAGGCGCCTGGGCGGCGCGTGGCAGCATCGTCGCCACGATCGACGGCGACGGCCAGAACGATCCTCAATACATTCCGGTGCTGATCGATGCGCTTGTAGAGGCCGGGCCCGATTTCGGCGCCGCACAGGGGCAGCGTCTCAAGCGCCGTGACAGCAAGGTCAAGCAACTGGCGTCACGTTTCGCCAACTGGCTGAGAAATGCCATCCTGCATGACGAGACGCGCGACACCGGCTGCGGCCTCAAGGCGGTCCATACCGATATCCTGCGCAAATTGCCGTTCTTCGACGGCACCCATCGCTTCGTTCCGGCCCTGGTCATCCAGGAGGGCTATCGCGTCGTGCACTGCGATGTCATCGATCGCTCGCGCCGGCACGGCAAGTCGAATTACGGCATTTTCGATCGCGGCCTGCAGGGGGTTCTCGATCTCGCCGGTGTCTGGTGGCTGCGCCGCCGGCGCCGCAGAATGCCTAAAGTAGAGGAAATCAGCCGTGGTTAACGTGCTTCAGGAATTGGTGACCTGGCTTCACCAGGTTTTCATCAAGCAGTTCGATGCGTGGATCCTGCTCGGCTTCGTTGCGCAGTTCTTCTTCACCATGCGCTTCGTCGTGCAGTGGCTGGCATCGGAAAAAGCCAAGCGCAGCGTGGTGCCGGTCGCCTTCTGGTTCTTTTCCCTGTTCGGCGGCGGCCTGCTTCTGATCTATGCCATCCAGCGTCAGGATCCGGTGTTCATCGCCGGCCAGTCCATGGGCCTGTTCATCTACATCCGCAATCTCTGGCTGATCGCCAACGAGCGCAAGACCGCGATGAGCAAGGTCGATTGAACAGCGATCGATTGAGCAGCGTGGCATATCAATCAAAATTCGTCACAGAGGCCGGGACATGGCGGTGAACAGGAATTACATCCTTCTCTTCCTGTTCAGCCTGGTGATGACGGTTTCGGGGCTGGCGTCGCTGCCGCCGATCGACCGCGACGAGTCACGCTTCGTCCAGGCCACCAAGCAGATGGCCGAGAGCGGCGACTATGTCGACATCCGCTTTCAGGACGCCTCGCGCTACCAGAAGCCGATCGGCATCTACTGGCTGCAATCGGCGGCCGTCGCGCTGAGCGGCGAGGGCGCTGCCGCTCCGATCTGGGTTTATCGCACGGTTTCGGCGCTTGGCATTGCCATTGCTGTCCTGGCGATCACCTGGACCGGCACCAATCTGTTCGGGGCCAATGCCGGCATCGCCGCGGGCCTGGTCATGGCGGCGATCTTCGCCACCGCTTTCGAAGGCCGCGACGCCAAGACCGACGCAATGCTGCTGGCCTGTTGCGTGGCGGCGCAAGGCGCGCTGGCGCAGATCTATCTGGCGTCGCGCCGGAACCAACCTGTCGGCGGCCATCTCTGGTGGATCTTCTGGGTCGCGCAGGGCGCGGCGATCCTCATCAAGGGCCCGATTGCGCCGCTGCTGTCGGCACTCACCATCGCCGTGCTGTTCGCCTTCGAGCGTGACGGGCGCTGGCTGTCGAAGCTCAAGGTGGGGCGCGGCCTGGCGCTCGTCGTGCTGATCGTGCTGCCCTGGCTTGCGCTCATCACCTGGAAGAGCGGCGGCGCCTTCCTGCAGCAGGCCGTCGGCAAGGACATGATCGGCAAGGTCGCGTCGGGCGAGGAATCGCATGGCCTGCCACCCGGCTTCTACATGCTGACCTATTCGCTGTTCATGTGGCCTTTCGGCCTGATCGCGGTCGGCGCCGGGCTCCAGGCACTCAATCGCCTGCGCGATGACCCCCGGCTGCGCTTCTGCCTCGCCTGGTACATTCCGTTCTGGCTGGTGTTCGAACTGATCCCGACCAAGCTGCCGCATTATGTCCTGCCGGCGTATCCTGGGATGGCATTGCTGATCGGCTGGCTGCTGACATTGTCGCCGCAGGATGCGAACGCGCCGCTCCGGCGCTGGCAGGACTGGTTGTGGTGGTCGACCGCGTTTGGTCTTGCCGTGGTCAGCCTCGGCCTGGCGGCGGTGTGCGTCGGCGCGCCGCTTTACCTCACAGGCACGTTTTCATGGTGGAGCATTCCGGCTGCCGCGGCCGCGCTCGGCGCCGGCTACCTGGCCTTTTCGCGGCAGTTGCAAGTGCCGCTCGGCCGCATCGGCGCCATCGCCGTTTGCGCGGGCATCACCTATGCGCTGCTGTTCGGCGTCATAGCGCCATCGCTGAAGCCGATCTGGCTGAGCCCGGCCATCGAGGCGGCGGTGCGCGCCAACAAGCCCTGCGACACCACCGTGCTGGCCTCGTCGCGGTTTCAGGAACCGAGCCTGGTGTTCCTGGTCGGCACGAAAACGGTGCTGACCGATGTCGAAGGCGTCGCCAGGCATCTATCTGCCGATCCGGCCTGCGCGCTGGCGCTGGCATCGGTCGAGGACGAGCAGAAACTGACTGGCCTGCTGGCGGCACAAGGCAAATCGGTGAACCGCGTTGCCCTGATCGACGGCCTCAACTATTCGTCGGGAGACAAACTGTCGCTCGGTCTCTATCGTGTGGCGCCATGACGGCTCGTCGATGACAGGCTCGAATTTCCTATGCTGGTGAAATCGCGCCCTTCCGTTTCCGGTATGCTCCTTGGGGTGGGGCGCCGATCCCTCGACAATTTTCGCGATACGGTGCAGATCGCAAGAAAGCGCTTTGCCGCTCGTCCCGCCAGATACCCGAACATAGTGTGGCCGGTCTGGGGCCTGGTCTGGGTCTTGCTGACGGCGGCGGCGTTTGTTCGTCTCGACACCCCGGCAGGGATGCTTCATGGCCAGTGGTCGCCAGGGTTCGTCCACCTGGCCGATTTTTTCACGCAGTTCGGCCTGGGAGGCTGGTATCTCATTCCATCGGCGCTTTTGCTGGTCGCCGCGAACCTGACGGACTGGCGAAGCCTTTCAAGGCGCTCGCTGATGCTGGTCTACAACTGGACCTGCCTGGCTTTTCTGGTGCTGAGCGCCGCCGGCCTGTCCGGCCTGGCCGTCAATGTGCTGAAATATGCAATCGGTCGGGCTCGCCCGCTCTATTTCGACGATTTTGGCGTGCTGGCCTTTCATCCCTTTGCCTTCGATGCGCGCTTCGCCGGTTTCCCGTCCGGCCATGCCACGACGATGGGCGCTGTGTTCGGGGTCGCTCTGCTGTTGTTTCCCCGGCGCTGGTACATCGCCTTGGCGATCACCGCCTGCATTGCCTCGACGCGCGTCTTCGTCGGCGCGCACTATCCCAGCGACACTGTCGCCGGCTTCGGCCTCGGCTGCGCCTTCGCGCTGGCGTGCGGGCTTGTCTTTGCCCGGCTCGGCTTCATCTTTCGCCAGATGCCGTCGGGGTTGCCTGTCCGCAAGAACACGTTCCGGCTGGTTGCAGCGAAGGCCGGCTGAAGCTCGGGTTTGCTGAGGCCTAGTTGCTGTCCAGCCCGCCATAGGACCTGACCAGGCGGGCCATGTCGGGTGACTGGTGCCCTTCGCTTTCGAGCCCTTGCGCAACGCCGACACGATCGGCGACCGGCCGGTTCTGGCTGACCTTCCACTTGCCGTGGATTTCGCTGATCTCGATTTCCAGGCCGATGATGCCCTTGATCTGCGACTGGATGAAGGGCGCTGGCGCGTCGGTCACCGCCCAGGGTGCGGCGCGGGTGCCTTCCTGGGACGCGGTCAGGTCGGCGATCTGCCGCGCCAGCCAGGCCTGGTCATCCATCACCTTGACGGTGCCGCGCACCTGCACGATGGCATAGTTCCAGGTCGGCACCACCTTGCCGGTCTCGCGCTTGGTCTCGTACCAGGACGGCGTCACATAGGCATCGGTGCCCTGGAAGACGATCAGCACCGGCGACGCCGGATTGTCGGCCAACAGCTGCCATTGCGGATTGGCCTTCGCCAGATGGGCGCGCAGCCTGCCGTTCGGCGGCACGTCTGCGTCGAGCAGGAACGGGATGGCGTTGGCGACCGGCCCCTCGGCTCCGTTGCAAATCAACAGGCCGAGCGGATGCGCCCGGATCAGCCCGTGCAGGATTTCCGGCCGTGTTTCCCTGAAATGAGGAGGCTCGTACATCGCTGCCCGCTTCCCTGCCTATCTCAGCCGCTTCGGCCGCGGATCCGACAGCTCGCCGGCCAGCCGGCGATCGAGATAGTCGGCACATTCCTCGAGCAGCAGGTCGGCATCGTTGGAGAAGAAATGGTTGGCGCCGGGCAAGGTCTTCTGCGTGATGGTGATGCCCTTCTGCGTGTGCAGCTTGTCGACCAGGCCTTGCACATCCTTCGGCGGTGCCACCTTGTCGGCATCGCCATGGATGATCAGGCCCGATGACGGGCAGGGCGCCAGGAACGAGAAATCATAGGTGTTGGGCTGCGGAGCGATCGAGATGAAGCCTTCGATCTCCGGCCGGCGCATCAAGAGCTGCATGCCGATCCAGGAGCCGAAGGAGTAACCGGCGACCCAGCAGCTCTTGGAATCCGGATGCAGCGACTGCACCCAGTCGAGTGCCGCCGCCGCATCCGACAACTCGCCGGTGCCGTGGTCGAACTCGCCCTGGCTGCGGCCGATGCCGCGGAAATTGAAGCGAAGCGTGGTGAAATCCCGCTTCTGGAACATGTAGAAGAGGTCGTAGACGATCTTGTTGTTCATCGTGCCGCCGAATTGCGGGTGCGGGTGCAGGACGATGGCAATCGGCGCGCTCTTTTCCTTGGAAGGCTGGTAGCGTCCCTCCAGGCGGCCGGCAGGACCGGTAAAAATGACCTCAGGCATGAAATACTCCACTTGGGTAATACGAATGCGCGGCGCCCGGAACGTGTCTTCCTCTGGCCTTGACGCAGGGCGAGCGTCTTCTTAGAAGCTAGTTTAGAATTGTTCAAAACTGAGTGGCCAGACGTCGAGCCGGGCCACCCGCGCCGCAAGCCGCGTAAATAGGACGGCTCGCCTTGGAATTTCAAGGAAATAACGCGATACGACAGCGGAATGGCTTCTGACGGGAACCAAACGGACGAAAATGGCCGGAATGCGCGCCTATCTCGACTACAATGCCAGTGCTCCGCTGCTTGCCGCGGCGCGCGAAGCTATGGTCGCCGCACTTGATGTCGCCGCCAACCCCTCATCGGTCCACACCGAAGGGCGCGCCGCACGGCGCCTGATCGAGACCGCAAGGCGAGATGTAGCGGCACTGGTCAACGCCAAGGCAGAGCATGTCGTGTTCACCTCCGGCGCGACGGAAGCGGCCTCGACGCTGCTGACATCAGACTGGCAGATGGGGCGCGGCAGTGTGCGCATGAGCCGTCTCTATGTGTCCGAGGCCGATCATCCCTGCCTGTTGAATGGCGGGCGCTTCCCGGCAGCGCAGGTGACGCGGATCGGCGTCGATGCCAACGGCATCGCCGATCTCGACCCGTTGGCGGCCGCACTCGCCCGTCATGACAAGGCCGAGGGCCTGCCGCTGGTCGCCATCCATGCCGCCAACAACGAGACCGGCGTCATCCAGCCGATCGACCGCATCGCCGGGATCGTCAAGGCCGCGGGCGGCGTCCTCGTCGTCGACGCCGTCCAGGCGGCGGGGCGCGTTTCGATCGATCTATCAGGTGGTTACGCCGATTATCTGATCCTGTCTTCGCACAAGCTCGGCGGCCCCAAGGGCGTTGGCGCCATCGTCGCCGCCTCCGATCTGATGATGCCGAAGCCGCTGATCAATGGCGGTGGCCAGGAAAAAAGCCATCGCGCCGGCACCGAAAACCTTGCCGCCATCGCCGGCTTTGGCGCCGCGGCACGCGGGGCGCTCGAGGGGCTGCGGGCGATGGACACGGTGCGGCAGCGCCGCGACGAGATCGAGGCCATCGTGAAAATGCTGGTGCCGGATGCGGAAATCTTTGGAACCGGCGCACCAAGGCTTGCCAACACGACATTCTTCGCTATTGCGGGCATCAAAGCCGAAACCGCGCAGATCGCTTTCGATCTGGCCGGCGTGGCGCTGTCGGCCGGCTCCGCCTGTTCGTCGGGCAAGGTCGGACCGAGCCATGTGCTGAAAGCCATGGGATACGGCGACAGCCTTGGCGCCTTGCGCGTGTCGATCGGTGCCGCAACCGGCGCTGAGGACATCGAACTGTTTCGCACCGCACTGGCGGCAATCGCCGCGCGTCGGGCGAGTAGGGAAAGGGCCGCATGAGCAGCGGCCGGACATAGACAGGCCTTCGGCCTGGTAGAGCCGTGCGTTTTATGCTGGCCGGGTGAATTTCCGGTCGGAACGCACTATATGGAACTTACGCCGCCGCGAATGCCTCTTCGGCGTTCATTTGGCGGTGCCATAGTTTGAAAACTGTCGGGCCTTGACCCCGGCGTGGATGGAGAACGCATATGCCTGCTGTGCAGGACACGATCGATCGGGTCCGAAAGATCGACGTCGACCAATACAAATACGGATTCCAGACTGAAATCGCGATGGACAAGGCCCCCAAGGGCCTCAGCGAAGACATCATCCGTTTCATTTCGGCCAAGAAGGACGAACCGTCCTGGATGCTGGAATGGCGTCTGGAAGCGTATCGCCGCTGGTTGACGCTCGACGAGCCGACCTGGGCGCGCGTTCACTATCCGAAGATCGATTTCCAGGACATCTACTACTACGCGGCGCCCAAGAGCACGCCCGGCCCGACGTCGCTCAGCGATGTCGATCCAGAACTGCTGAAGGTTTACGAGAAGCTGGGTATCCCGCTGAGGGAACAGGAAATCCTCGCCGGCGTGCAGAAGACCGACGCCTCGGAGCTCGAGGAAGTCAGCGACAATGTCTACAAATCGGGCCGCGTCGCTGTCGATGCGGTGTTCGATTCCGTCTCCGTCGTCACCACCTTCAAAAAGGAACTTGCGCAGGCGGGCGTCATCTTCTGCTCGATCTCGGAGGCTATCCGCGAGCATCCGGAACTGGTGAAGAAGTATCTCGGCTCGGTCGTGCCGACCTCCGACAATTACTACGCCACGCTGAATTCGGCGGTGTTCACCGACGGCTCCTTCGTCTTCGTGCCCAAGGGCGTGCGTTGCCCGATGGAGCTGTCGACCTATTTCCGCATGAACGAGAAGAACACCGGCCAGTTCGAGCGCACGCTGATCATCGCCGAGGAGGGGGCTTACGTTTCCTATCTCGAAGGCTGCACGGCGCCGCAGCGCGACGAGAACCAGCTTCACGCCGCGGTCGTCGAACTGGTGGCGCTCGACGATGCCGAGATCAAATATTCGACGGTGCAGAACTGGTACCCCGGCGACGCCGAAGGCAAGGGCGGCATCTACAATTTCGTCACCAAGCGCGGCGACTGCCGTGGTGACCGCTCGAAGATTTCGTGGACGCAGGTCGAGACCGGCTCGGCCATCACCTGGAAGTACCCGAGCTGCATCCTGCGCGGCGACGATTCCAGCGGCGAGTTCTATTCGATCGCCGTCTCGAACGGCTACCAGCAGGTCGATAGCGGCACCAAGATGATCCATCTCGGCAAGAACACGTCGAGCCGCATCATCTCCAAGGGCATCGCCGCCGGCTTCTCGCAGAACACCTATCGCGGCCAGGTCTCGGCGCACCGCAAGGCGACCAATGCCCGCAACTTCACCAACTGTGATTCCCTGCTGATCGGCGACCAGTGCGGCGCGCACACCGTGCCCTACATGGAAGCCAAGAATTCGACTGCGCAGTTCGAGCACGAAGCGACGACCTCGAAGATTTCCGAGGACCAGAAATTCTACGTCATGCAGCGCGGCATTCCCGAAGAGGAAGCAATCGCGCTGATCGTCAACGGCTTCGTCAAGGACGTCATCCAGCAACTGCCGATGGAATTCGCTGTCGAGGCGCAGAAGCTGATCGGGATCTCGCTTGAAGGCTCGGTCGGCTGACCGGACAAATATTCAGGAAACAAAGAATGCTTGAAATCAGAAATCTGCACGCCCGCATCGTCGATGACGGCACCGAAATCATCCGTGGCCTGAACCTGACGGTGAAAGCCGGCGAGGTCGCCGCGATCATGGGGCCGAATGGCTCGGGCAAGTCGACGCTGTCCTATAT
>NZ_JBFULQ010000038.1:0-22132 GCF_054049815.1 Mesorhizobium sp. P5_C1
GGTGAATGATGTGGACCTGAAGTCGAACACCTTCACAGCCCGCTACAACATCACCGACGAAGACAAGAGCTGGCTCGATCTCCACATCAACACCTCCTACAAAAAGACCAACCTCGACCTGAAGAGCCTCGTCCCGCTAAAACGCTTTGATCCGGTCACCGGCCTGCCTGTGGTGCTGCCGACAGGTTCGACCTCGACCTTCAATGTCGGCACGACCAGCATCGACATCTGGAACACGTCCAGGTTCGAGACCGCCGGCGTCGCGCACGAACTGACCTACGGCGGTGACTGGGCGGGCGACAACGTCGAGACCGGCGGCACGGCCGGTGGTGACAGCTTCTACACGCCTTCCGGCAAGCGCAACGTTTCCGGCGCCTATGTCCAGGACAAGCTCACCTGGGAGTGGCTCGAAGTCATCGCCGGCCTGCGTTACGACAACTACAGCTTGAAGGATGATACCCACGAGACTTCCGGCGATAGAGTGTCGCCGCGCATCACTGTCGGCGTCTCGCCCTTCGAAAGCGCTGGCCTTGCCGGCCTGCAATTCTATGGCACCTATGCGGAAGGCTACCGTTCTCCCTCGCTGACGGAGACGCTGATCAGCGGCAACCATCCGGCCGGTGTTTCCTTCCCGTTCCTGCCCAATCCCAATCTGCGGCCTGAAACCGGCAAGACGACGGAATTCGGCGTCAACTACAAGCAAAATGACATCCTGGAGGCCGGCGACGCGCTTCGCATCAAGGCGGCCTATTTCAACAACAATGTCGATGACTATATCGACGGCGTGACGCTGTCGCCGTTCGACCCGACCAGCGGCTGCCCGTTCGGCCCAGGCATCCCGATCTGCTTCCAGTACCAGAATTTTGCCAAGGCCAAGATCGACGGCTTCGAGATGGAGGGGGTTTACGATGCGGCATGGGGCTACGCCGGACTTTCCGCCTCCATCATCAATGGTCACACCATATCCTATGAAGGCGACCGGGCAGACCTTGCCACCATCCCGTCCTCTCAGGTCACGGCTCAACTCGGCCTGCGCTTCCTCGAGGACAAGCTGACCGTCGGTGGCGAAGTGCAGTACAATGGCAAGCCGAAAGGCAATGCAGTGGCCAAGAACTATACGCTGGTCAACGCCTTCGCCAGCTATCAGGCGACCGACAATCTGAAGGTCGATTTCCGCGCCGACAATCTGTTCGATGTCAAATACGCCAACCCGTTGAACGGCAGCACGACGGTTGCTGTCTACGAACCGGGCATAACCCTGAAGCTGGCGGCAACGATGCGATTTGGAGGCTGACGGCAATGGCGAGCTTGAGGACATCCCTTCGTCTGCTGACCTCGACGTTGGCGATGTCGCTTGCGATGGTTCCGGCATGGCCTGAGCAGTCCGCGCCGGTTCCCGCGCTGGCCCTCGAACTCAACGGCGCGCAAGCCTCCGACAAGGGCTGCCGCCTGACCTTCGTGGTCAGCAACAACCTCGGCGCCGACCTCTCCAAGGCGGCGTTCGAGATCGCCCTGTTCAACGAGGCAGGCATCGTCGACCGGCTGACCGTGCTCGACTTCAAGGAATTGCCTGCGGGCAAGACCAAGGTGACACGCTTCGATCTGGCCGGCACCGACTGCGCCAAGGTCAGCCGTGTGCTGATCAACAGCGCGACGGAATGCGCCGGCACAGCCGTCGATCCGAACGCCTGCATGCGCAAGCTGAAGACCGACACCAAGACCGGTATCGCCTTCGGCGTCTGAGATGGGACTGCATCCCGCATTCCTGCAAAGCACGGTGGCACGGCCCCTGGCCGGCTTGTCGTTTGGACCAAGCGATCTTGATTTGACAAGTCCGCACGGGTCGCTGCAGGTCTCGTCCCGCGACATGCGTGACATCAGTCCCCTCCCCGAACCCGGCGCCGAACTGGCGATCGTGCCAACCGAGCCGCTTGCGCCGCCGCGGCCATCGGCCTGGAACCGCAGATGGACGGCGGCGATCATCGTCTCCTGCCTGCTCCATGCGGCGGTGGCGGCGGGTTTTCTGATTTCGCCCTCGGGGACATTCGATTCCCAGGATGCCATGCGGTCGGAGGGCAGCGATCAGTCCGGAGACAAGGTGGTCGGCAGCGCACTGGACCAGGATCCGGCGGCTGTAAATGTCAAGCTGGTGCCCAATCCACGGCCGACCAAATCAGAGCCTTCAAAGGCGGCCAGGCCGACGACACCAACAGAGCCGTCTCAACCTGTTCAAGAAACCGCCAAACAGCCGGTCGAGCCTTTGTCAGCGCCTGTCAAACAGCCTTCCGTCACGCCGGACATTCTGGTGGCGACAGCCCCGCGCACCGATGACAAGAGCATCGTTGCAAAGACTGAAACCCTTGCACAGCCGACCGTTCAGGCCGAGCCTGCCGTCGTCCCGGAGCAGCAAGCGATTCCCAGCGCCAGGCCAACTCCGGCAGCCGCCCCGCCCAGCACCAGCCAAGCGGATGAGAAGCGTGGCACGGCGAATGGCCAGGACCGATTGGCGCAGGCGGCCAGCAAGGGCAAGAAACAGAAGGAGGCAGGCAGCGCGGCGGAAGACAATTACCGCGGCGACGTCTTCCGAAAGCTCAGCCGTGTCAATCGCGGCGTCCCGCCTTCGGTACAGTTGGCTGCTCGCAACAATGCCGTTGTGACATTCATCATCGGCAGCCGCGGCGGCATTGATGACCTGCGCATTGTGCAAAGCTCTGGATCGCCGAATTTCGACAAGGTCGCGCTCGGCATCGTGCGCAAGGCAGCTCCTTTTCCTCCAATTCCACCACAGGCCGTGAGCAAGAGTTTGGCGTTCGAGGCCGAAATCGGCCCATTTTGAAACTGTCGCGGCGTCAACCATCAACACCCGAATGAAAGGAACCTCCATGTACATCGCCATGAACCGCTTCAAGGTGCAGACCGGCTCGGAAGCCGATTTCGAAGCCGTCTGGAAGAACCGCGATTCAAGCCTTGCCCAGATGAAAGGTTTCCGGGAGTTCCATCTGCTGCGTGGCCCGGTCAACGAGACTGAAGGCTACACGCTGTTTGCCTCGCACACGGTGTGGGCGAGCCACGATGATTTCGTCGCCTGGACCAAGTCCGAGAATTTCCGTGCCGCCCACAGAAATGTCGGCACCACGAAAGTCCACTATCTCGGCCATCCGCAATTCGAGGGTTTTTCCGTCGTGGAAGGGGCCTGAGATGGCAACGCCTGCCCAAGATCCTGCGCGCAGCATTCCGATCCTGCCCTCGCCCGACATCGAGGCAACGCGCGATTTCTACCGCGATGAGCTCGGCTTTGGTGTCGTCGAGCCGGAGATGGACGACTATCTGATCGTGCGCCGGGGCGACATCGAAATCCATTTCTGGAAGAGCGACGACCGCAAACTCCCCGAAGTTTCGTCCTGCTATATCAGGGGCGGCGAGGTGCCGGCGCTGCATGCCGAATTTTCAGCGCGCGGTGTCAGGCAACTCAGTCCGTTCACCGTGCGGCCGTGGAACATGAAGGAATTCCATATCCGGGACCCGCACGGCAATCTGCTGAAGTTCGGCTGCGCACCCGAAGAGGTGTGACCAGCCGGTCCTTCAGGAGCCGGCCAGCAGGCTGGCATTGCCCCCCGCCGCGGTGGTGTCGACACAGACGGCGCGTTCATGCGCATAGGCCGCCGGGTTGAGCACCTCGCTGACCAGCGGCACGATCGGCCCTGAGCGGTCGGCGATGACCTTGCGAACAATGCGCGCGGCCTCCTGAGTGCCCGAGAAGGCGACGACATCGACGTGCAGCGAGCGCGCTTCGACCGGATCCGGACGGCCGTCGATGGCGGCCAGCGGCAGGCCCTTGCCGGTCAGCGCAGACAGCGCCGCCGGTGCGCCCGGTGCAACGGCCAGCACCGCATTGCCGGCGGCGAGTGCCTGGATCACCTGGGCAAGCAGCGTGTCTTGATCGGGACCGAGGCACAGAACTCGTCCGCGCGGCGACAGCGACAGCGTGTTGGCCTCGCCGGTCGGGCCGGGCAGGTCGACCTGGCCGAAGTCGATGCCGGCGGCGGCGCCAATGGCCGCGGCACCCTTGCCGCGCAGATGCTTCCTCAGGATGGCAATCCGGTCGGGCCGCGTCGACCAGCCACCCAACGCCGGATCGGGCAGATTGTCGGCAAGTTCGGTCGCCGTGACCTTGTGGCCTTCGGCAATGTGCGTGCCGGCCTCCGGCCCCTTGCGGAAGCGACGGAGATAGTGCGGGCCGCCGGCCTTCGGCCCGGTGCCCGACAGCCCCTCGCCGCCAAACGGTTGCGAACCGACGACGGCGCCAATCTGGTTGCGGTTGACGTAGATGTTGCCGGCGTGGATGCCGTCGACGAAATGCTGCACGCGGCCCTCGATGCGCGTGTGCAGGCCGAAGGTCAGGCCATAGCCCTTGCGGTTGATGGCGGCGATGACCGCGTCGATCTCGTCGGCGTCGAACGTGGCGACATGCAGCACTGGCCCGAACACCTCGCGCTCCATGTCCTCGATGCCTTTGACCCGGAAGACATGCGGCGCGACAAAGCGGCCATCCTTCGGCGCTTCGAGCTTGGCGATCAGCCGGCCCTGCAGGCCCATCTTCGTGCAGTAATCGCGGATCGAAGTCTGCGCCTCGTCGTCGATGACCGGGCCGACATCGGTCGAAATCCGCCAGGGATCGCCGATGCTGAGCGCCTCCATGGCGCCTTTCAGCATCTCAAGCATCTTCTTCTCGACGTCCTTCTGCACATAGAGCACGCGCAGCGCCGAGCAGCGCTGGCCGGCGCTCTGGAAGGCCGAGGCCAGGATGTCGCGCACCGCTTGTTCGGGCAGCGCGGTGGAATCGACGATCATCGCATTCAAGCCGCCGGTCTCGGCGATTAGCATGGCGTCGGGCGCGGCGGTCTCGGCCAGTTGCTTTTCGATCAGCTTGGCGACTTCGGTCGAGCCGGTGAAGCAGACACCGGCGATGCGCGGATCAGCAGTCAGCGGGCCGCCGACCGAGGGCCCGTCGCCGGGCAGAAGCTGGATGACGTCTTCCGGTACACCGGCCTCGCGTAGCATTTCGACGGCACGGAAGGCGATCAGCGGCGTCTGCTCGGCCGGCTTGGCGATCACCGAATTGCCGGTGACGAGTGCCGACGCGATCTGGCCGGTGAAAATGGCGAGCGGGAAATTCCACGGTGAAATGCAGACGATGGCGCCGCGCGCCTGCGTGCCCGGTTCGGCGTTGGCCGCCTCGGCAGCGTAGTAGCGCAGGAAGTCGACGGCCTCGCGCACCTCGGCCACACCGTCGGCCAGCGATTTGCCGGCTTCCCGGGTGGCCAGTGCGAAGAACTCGACGGCGTTGGCCTCATAGAGATCGGCGGCGCGATTGAGGATGGCGGCGCGCTCGGCCACAGGACGCTTTGCCCAGGCTGGCTGCGCCTCCACGGCGATGCGCACGGCGGTCGCCACCTGCTTGGCGGCGGCTTCGCTGACCGTGCCGACGACTTCCGCGGGTTTGGCCGGATTGACGATCGGCCGTTGCTTGCCATAACCGGCGGCCCGCGTGATCGGCTTGGCATGCCAGCGATCGGGGCCGGCGAACGCAGCCTTGGCCTTGTCGATCGCCGCCAGCGTCACCGTGTCGGTGATATCAAAACCCTTCGAATTGCGGCGACTAGCGCCGAATATCTGGGAAGGGCGGGCAATCGCCGGATTGGCGGCGGGGCCCTGGCTCTCGACCGTTTCGAGCGGATCGCGGGCGATGTCCTCGGGCTCGACCTCCTCGTCAGTTAGCTGATGCACGAAGGAGGAATTGGCGCCGTTCTCCAGCAGCCGCCGAACCAGATAGGCAAGCAGATCGGAATGCGCGCCGACCGGCGCATAAATGCGGCAGCGCGTGCCTTCGGCCTTGCGCACCGTCTCATGCAGGGCCTCGCCCATGCCGTGCAGACGCTGGAACTCGAAGGAATCGCGGTCCCCGGCCATCGACAAAATGGCGGCGACGGTGTGGGCGTTGTGGGTGGCGAATTGCGGATAGATGCGGTCGGTCATCGACAGCAGCTTTTTGGCACAAGCCATGTAGGAAACGTCGGTGTTGGCCTTGCGGGTGAAGACGGGATAACCGGTAAGCCCGAGCGTCTGCGCCCGCTTGATCTCGGTGTCCCAATAGGCGCCCTTGACCAGCCGCACCATGATGGTGCGGTCGTATTTCTTCGCCAGCGCGTAGAGCCAGTCGATGGCAAAGGCGGCACGCGGGCCATAGGCCTGGACGACGACGCCAAAGCCGTTCCAGCCGGCAAGCTCCGGCTCGGCCAGCACCCGGTCGATGACGTCGAGCGACAGATCGAGGCGATCGGCCTCCTCGGCATCGATGTTGAGACCCATGCGCGAATGCCGCGCGGCCAGCGCCAGCGACAACAGCCGCTCGGCCATGACAGGCAGCATCTCGTCCTTCTGCGCCACCTCGTAGCGCGGATGCAGCGCCGAGAGCTTGACCGAGATGCCGTGATTCTGGCGGATGTCCGGGCCGTTGGAACCGGAATCGAGCGAGGAAATCGCGTCTGCATAGGCCTTATGATAACGCAACGCGTCGGCCTCGGTGCGTGCGGCTTCGCCCAGCATGTCGAAGGAATAGAGATAGCCCTTCTGCGTCATCGGCCGGCCGCGCTTGACGGCCTCGGTGATGGTGCGGCCGAGCACGAACTGCTCACCCATCTCGCGCATGGCTGCCGCCACCGCCTTGCGGATGACCGGCTCGCCCAGCCGGCGCACCATGGAGCGCAGTGTGCCTTCGATGCCGCCCTCGCCTTCATCGAGGACGCGGCCGGTCAGCATCAGCGCCCAGGTCGAGGCGTTGACGAAGATGGAGCTCGAACCGCCCGAATGCGCCGACCAGTCGTGCGGCGCGATCTTGTCGGCGATGAGATCGTCCATCGTCTCGGTGTCGGGCACGCGCAGCAGCGCTTCGGCCAGGCACATCAGCGCCACGCCTTCCTTGGTGGAAAGGCCGTAGGCGGAAAGGAAGACTTCCATCAGCCGGGGGTCCGACGAGCCGCGCACCGCCCGCACCAGATCGGCGGCGCGGGCCGAGATCGCCTTGCGGTCTTTCGCGGAAAGCCCCGTGGCCTCGGCAAGTCGCTGCACCGCCTCGTCTTCGTCGGGCAGATAGTTGGCGCGGATCTGCTGGCGGATGGTATCTAGCGGCATGGCGGTCCCGTGGATCGAGCAAAGGGGATCGGGCCGGCGGTCACCGGACCGAATGGCGCAAGCTAGCACAAGTGCGAATTTCAGTCGGTCCGAAGAAATCGACATTTTAGGTCATTYGGTCTAACATTACGGCCTAGATTTGGCATATGGACTGTGTTTTCGATGACAGAAGACCAATTGGACCGCATCGACCGGAATATCCTGTCAGCGCTGGCAAGTGATGGCCGGCTTTCGATGTCCGAACTGGCGGCAAAGGTCGGCTTGTCGAAGACACCGGTGCAGGCGCGGGTCAAGCGGCTGGAGAAGGACGGCTACATCAGGGGCTACCAGGCGATCATTGACCGCGAGCGCATGGGCGAAGGTCATGTCGCCTTCGTCCAGGTGAAACTGTCCGATACCCGATCCGCAGCACTCGATGCCTTCAACCGGTCCGTGCAGGCGGTACCGGAGATCGAGCAGTGCCACATGATGGCGTCGAGCTTTGACTATCTGCTGAAGGTCCGCACCAGGGACATCGCTGCTTATCGCCGCGTGCTTGGCGAACGCATCTCGGCCCTGCCCCATGTCGCCCAGACCTCGACCTTCGTGGCGATGGAGACGGTCAAGGATAGGTAGATCACTCGRCCAGCGTCTTCAGGAAGGCCACCAGCGCCGCACGTTCGCGATCCGACAGTTCCAGCGGATGGATTTCGGATGTCCCTTCAACGCTGGGCGCAGCCTTTGCATAGTGCGCGATCACCTCGTCGAGCGACGAAAACTGCCCGGCATGCATATAGGGTGGACGCGTGGCGGCACCGCGCAGCGACGGCGTCTTGTAGGCCCGGATCAGCTGCGGCCCATCCTTGACCATGAAGCGCAGTTCGCCGCAGGCACTGGCGTCGCCATCCCGGTAGGCGCCCAGGCAGTTGAACGGGTCGGCCTCGACTTGGCGTACCGCATCGATGCGGCCGCGGTCGGGCGGCAGATCCGCGACAGGTGGCACGCCGGTGTTGTGAAAACTGTTGTCGGTGAAGCGCGGCCCATTGTGACATGTCACGCAATTGGCCTTGCCGATGAACAGTTTCAGCCCGAGGATTTCCTCCTGGGAAAAGGCGGCATCGCCTTTCGCCTCGGCGCCGGTGGCGAGATCCAGCGCAAAGCGATCGAAGCGCGTCGGCGCCGGCTCGATCGACCGTTCGAACGCGGCGATAGCCTTGCCGATATTGGCATAGACGCCGTTGATGGCATCGCGCTGCGCGCCGCTCATCGCGTTCCAGGCGGCCTTCTCGGCATCGGTTCCGAGTGGGCTTGCATTCAACGGCATGCCGGAAAAATCGGGCAGCGGTCCAAAGATGCGCTCATAGCGTTCGCCGAATCGCGTCTTCATGTAATGCGCATAGGCGGTACGGTTTCCCGCCTGCTCCAGCGGATTTTCGAGCGGCGTCAGCGCCTGCGCCCACAGGCTGTCGCGGCGGCCATCCCAGAAGAACCAGGGATCGCGCGCCACGCCCGCCAGCGGCATGGTGCGCCGGTTGGTGTGGCCGACGCCGACCGCTTGCGGCAGGTCGTCCTGGAACTGGCGGTCGATCTTATGGCAGGTCGAGCAGGACACCGTGCCGTCGCGGCTCATCCCCTGATCGAAGAACAGCGTCGAGCCGAGTGCGGCGGCCGCCGGCACATCGGCAAAGCGGTTGGTGGTGTCGGGCTTCAGGGACGGCAGCGTTGACAGTGCCAGCGAGGCGACGGTCTTCTTCTCGGCGTCGGAGAAATCCGGCTTGCCGCAACCGACGAGGACGATGGCCGCCAACAGCGCCAGAAAACGCGGAAAGTGCCTCATCGGTCGCTCACAGCACCACGTTGAACAGCACCGTGTCCGAGCCGGCCGTGGCCGAGATGGCGAAGTGCAGTTGCCACCAGCCACTCATCGTGAATTTCACCCCTTCGATCCGATAGCGCCCGTCGCCGAGATAGTCGGTCGCCTGCGGGCTGGTCGGCAGGCCGTGATTGTGCTGCGGCATGCCGCCAGAAATCGCGATCGCGGCCCCCTCCACCGGCGCGCCGGCCTTTGTCTTCAGGGTCAGCAGCCAGGATTCCAGTTCGCCTTGCCGCACGACGCCCCGCTCCGGCAAAAAACTTGCCACGAAAAGACCGTTGTCGGTGTTCTTCGTCCGCGAGACATCCGGGCCAGCAGGCTGCCACGATCGCGGCGCCGTCAGATAGACGACCGCAAGAATGCCGACCAGCAAGGCAGCCAGACCAAGACCCGCCAGAAGATAACGCCATAACGATGCCAAACCGGTTCCTCTTCTGCAGACAACGTTTTGCCGGACGGATCGCATCCCGCCAGCCTGTGGGAAAACGCTGTGGCGGAAAAAAGCCTGCTTGCCAAGCATGGCGCTGCCCGTGGCAAAAAGCTACAGCACCGGGATCACTGGAGGATTGTAGATGGCGGGAAACGGCGTCGCCTCGATCGGCGAATGCATGCTCGAACTCTCGGGCCAGACCGGCCCGAACTGGCGCATGGGTTTTGCCGGCGACACGTTCAACACGCTGTGGGCGCTGCATGCGTTGAGCACTGAGCGGCCAGCAACCTATGTCTCAGCCTTTGGTGACGATCCCTTCTCACAAGGCCAGATCGCTTTCTTCGCTGAAAACGGCATCGGCATCGGTTCCAGCCCGGTCATAGCCGGGGCGCGGCCCGGTCTCTACGCGATCACGCTGGCCGGCGCCGAGCGCTCCTTCACTTACTGGCGTGGCGACGCCGCCGCCCGGCAGCTCGCCTCCGATCATGCGGCATTGTCGAAAAACCTGGAAAATCAGGCGCTTGTCTACTTCAGCGGAATTACTTTGGCAATTCTGGACGATGCCGCGCGGGCTACGCTGCTGGCGGCCGTGGCCAGGGCGCGGGCGGCAGGCTCGACTGTCGCGTTCGACCCCAACTACAGGCCGCGGCTCTGGCGCCGGCGCGAGGATGCGCAGGCAGCGATCGCCGAAGCGCTTGCCGTCACCGACATCGCCTTGCCGACCTTTCCCGACGAGCAGATGCTGTTCGGCGATGCAACGCCGCAAGCGACCGCCGCCCGGCTTGGGCAACTGGTCAGCGAGGTCGTCGTCAAGAACGGCGAGGCGCCAGCACTGATTGCCGACAACGGAACATCGCACGACGTGCCGGCGATCCATGTCGCCGCACCCGTCGACACAACCGGCGCGGGCGATTCCTTCAATGGCGCCTATCTGGCCGCACGCCTCGCCGGTCACGCCCCGGTGGATGCCGTATTGCGCGCGCACCGCGTCGCCGCAGCCGTAGTACAGGTGCGCGGCGCCTTGGCCCCGTTCGAGACGTTGCGGACGGCGTTCGAAACCGAGTGACCAGAAATACTAAGGGAGCCGGAAGCGGTATTCGGTGACGTGATGGTAGATCGCGCCCGGCCACAGCGTTGCCTGCGGGAAATACGGCCGGTTCGGCGCATCCGGCCAGACCTGCGGCTCCAGGCAAAACCCGCAGAAGGCCTTGTAGTCTCGCCCTTCCAACCCCTTGCGCGGCGTCACGTACTGGCCGGTATAGAGCTGGACGCCGGGCTCCGTGGTCCACACCTCCATCTCGACACCGGAACTCGCCCCTTGCGTCCAAGCTGCCTGTTTGAGCGGCCCGCGCGTCGGGGCGAGGCAGAAATTCTGGTCATAGGGCAGCTGTTCACCCTCGGTCTCCATGCGCAGCGGCCGCGCCTGGCGAAAATCGAAGGGCGTGCCGTCAACCGGCTTGACCACGCCGGTCGGGATCATGTCGCCATCGACGGGCAGATAGGCGCCCGCATTCAGCATCATCCTGTGGTCGAGGATGTCGCCAGCGCCACCATCATCCAGGTTGAAATAAGAATGCTGGGTGAGATTGCACAGCGTCGGCTCCTCGCAGGTCGCGGTGAGTTCGACACTGAGCGTGCCGGGGATCTTCAGCCGGTAGGTGCAGGTGACGTCGAGCGCGCCGGGAAAGCCCATCGTGCCGTCGGGATCATGCAGCGTGAGCGTGACGAAATCCCTGCCATGCAGCGAAACCGTCCACGGCCGGTGGAAAAAGCCTTGCGAGCCGCCATGCAGCGTGTGCTTGTCGAGGAAGTTGCGTTCGGTCTGGTAGCGCTGGCCGGCGATGGTGAAGCGGCCATCCCGGATGCGATTGGCGTAGCGGCCGACGACGGCGCCGAAGAAGGYGGTGTCGGTCTCATAGGCCTCCAGACTGTTATAGCCGAGCACCAGCGGCGCATCGTGTCCGGTGAGGCGCAAATCCTGGATGATTGCGCCGAGCCCGATGATGTTGGCGGTAAGACCGCCACCCCTGATCGCGAAGCGACGCACCGGCTCGCCTGCCTGCGTCGTCCCGAAAACCTCACCGTCCTTCATTCGTCATGCTCGCAAACGCCAGTTGATTCAGAGAATTTCGGCTGGTTTTCTCGACGCAAGCGGGCAGGTCACAGACCTGCCCGCTTGGAGCTAGTCTATCAGAGGCCGAGGCCACCGATGCAGACATATTTGGTGTCGAGGTAGTCCTCGATGCCCTGATGTCCGCCTTCCTTGCCGAGGCCAGATTCCTTGACGCCGCCGAACGGCGCCTCGGGCGTGGTGATGAGGCCTTCATTGACGCCGACCATGCCGTATTTCAGCCCTTCCATGACGCGGAAGGCGCGGCCGAGATCGCCGGTGTAAAAATAGCAGGCGAGGCCGAATTCGGTGTCGTTGGCGAGCGCGATGGCTTCCTCTTCGGTCTCGAACTTGAACACCGGTGCGACCGGGCCAAAGATTTCTTCCTTCATGAAGCGCATCTTGGGCGTCGCATTGGCGATGACCGTCGGCTGGAAGAACGAACCGCCGAGCGCGTGACGCTTGCCCCCGGCGACGATCTTGCCGCCCTTGGCAGTCGCGTCGGCAATCAGCTCCTCGACCTTCTCGACAGCCTTTTCGTCGATCAGCGGTCCCTGCTGCACGCCGTCCTCGAGGCCGGAACCGACCTTCAACCCGTTGCTTGCGGCAGCGAGCTTTTCGACGAACTTGTCATAGACGCCGGCCTGAACCAGGAAGCGGTTGGTGCAGACGCAGGTCTGGCCGGAATTGCGGTATTTGGCGGTGATCGCGCCGGCGACGGCACGCTCGAGATCGGCGTCGTCGAAGACGATGAACGGCGCGTTGCCGCCAAGCTCCATCGACACCTTCTTGACGGTGACCGAGGACTTCTGGATGAGAAGCTTGCCGACCTCGGTCGATCCGGTGAAGGTGATCTTCGACACCAGCGGATTGGCGCAGATCTCGTCCCCGATCTCGCTGGCCGAACCGGTCAGGATGTTGATGACGCCCTTGGGGAAACCGACTTCCTCTGCGAGCGCGCCCCAGGCCAGACCCGAGTACGGGGTCTGCGAGGCCGGCTTGACGACCGCGGTGCAGCCGGCGGCAAGCGCCGGTCCGAGCTTGCGGGCCAGCATCGAGGACGGGAAATTCCACGGCGTGATGGCGGCGATGACGCCGACCGGCTCCTTGGTCACCAGGATGCGGCGGTCCGCCCATGGCGAGGGCACGACGTCGCCATAGGTGCGGCGGCCTTCCTCGGCGAACCACAGGATGTAGGAAGCGGCCGAGCCGATCTCGCCCTTGGACTCGAACAGGGACTTGCCCTGCTCGATGGTGAGCAATTCGGCCAACACGTCCTGATTGTCCATCATCGCGTCATGCAGCTTGCGCAGCAGCTTCGAGCGCTCGAGCGCGGTCGTCTTGCGCCACGACTTGAAGGCAGCTTCGGCGGCCTCGATGGCACGGCGGGTCTCGGCCTTGCCCGACTTCGGCACAGTGCCGATCTTGAGACCGGTGGCCGGGTTGTTGACGTCGACCGTCTGGCCGCTGTCGGCCTGCACCCATTCGCCGTTGATGAGATTGGCCTGCCGCATGAAATGGCTGGTTTTCTGAAGCATGGTCTATCCTCCGTTCGGCGCACTGACGGGCCGGTCTGTGAAGTCTTCGGTGAGCGTGCGCCATGGAATTGAAGCCGGCACGCCGGAGCCACTGCTCTTTACCTAGGGCAAGGCCCGCAAGCAATCGCTACATGGCATATAGGGGTTGGGCCAGCCCGAGGCGAGAGCAGGCCGACATATGGCAGGAAGATCGCAGGCCGGCATTATCTGAATATCAGCATAACCTGTCAGAAAACGTGGAGCACCACCGTCAGCCAGAAAGCAGTCGTCACAGCGGCGCAGGCCGTGGCGATGGTCATCTGGTTCGATGCCAGCGCCTGGCCGGTGTTGAACTGCACGGCGATGAGATAGGAATTGATGCCGGATGGCAGCGCCGCGATCACGACCGCCACCTTGGCCGTCAAGGGCGGCAGGCCGAGCAGCCAGACGAAGGCGAGAACCAGCGCCGGCATCAAGAACAGCTTCAGCACCGAAAGCGCCAGCGCCGGACGGACATTCCCCGAAATGCCGAAGCGGCGCAGGCTGAGCCCCATGGCAAACAGCGCAACCGGCCCGGCCGTATCGGCCAGCGCATCGACCAGTCGCATGGCAAGGTCGGGCAGCGGCACACCGCTGAGGCGCCATGCCAGTCCCGCCAGAATGCCGATGATCAGTGGATTGATGAAAAGCCGCCGCAGGAAACTACGGATGATGCGCAAGGGGTGCATAGGCTCGCTGCCAGTCCGGCCGAACATCTCGAACAGGACGATCGACGCCATCATCATGACCGGCAGATGGACGGAGACGAGCAGCGACAGCACTTCGAAGCCGCTCGGGCCGAATATGCCGAGAATGAAGGGGGCACCGAGCAGCACGACATTGGAGTAGGCCGACGACACACCGCCGACGACCCCGGCACGTGCATCCCGTCCGAAGATCCGCGTGGTGACGAGATGGCCGGCGGCCCAGGTGATCGCTACCGCCGCGAAATAGGCGCCCCACAGGGACCATGGCGCGACGCCGTGGAAATCGGCGTTCACCATGGTCTGGAACAACAGCAGCGGCATGGCCACGCTGACCGCGAAATCGGATATCCCCTCGCCGCTCGCCGGTCTGAGATAGCCTGTGAACCCGGCGAGATAGCCGAGCGCGACAAGGCTGAAGACGAAGAGCACGGTTTCGGTGAGCGGAGACATTTTTCCCGTGATAGGCGAGCCACGGTCGTGGCGCAATCTCGCCTGAATTTGATCATGGTCGGCTGGCAGCGTTATAGAGGGTTTGGATCATCGGGGCGGGCGCGAACGACAAATGGCCTTTGTCGAAACTTCGAAGCGTAATCTTTTCCGGCAGGCGTGGCTGACAGCTTTCGCCACTGCCCTGTTTTGCCTTGCCGCGACAGCGCTTCAGGCCGCTGAAACGAAAAGCCTGAAGGGTGTGGCGCTGATCATCGGCCAGTCGAAATACGAACATATCGCCGCCCTCCCCAACCCGGCCAACGACGCCCGCGACATGGCCAAGATGCTGACCGACCTCGGCTTCGACGCCCGTAACGTCACCGACCGCGACGCCGCCAAGCTGAAGCGCGACCTGGAGCGATTCACCGAGGATGCCGAAGGCGCCGATGTCGCCTTCATTTACTATTCCGGTCATGGCATCGAGGCCGGCGGCGAGAACTATCTGGTGCCGGTCGATGCCGACATATCTTCCCTGAAGGATGCCGACGCGGCCCTGGTGCCGATTTCCGCCGTCATGGGTGCCTTGAAGACGACCGTGCCGGTGACGATCGTGCTGCTCGATGCATGCCGCACAAATCCGTTTCCGGCGGACGCAGTGGTGCGGCGCGCCCCGACCGCCTCCGCCTCGCCGATTGGCGCCGGCGGACTGGAACCGGTGCGTGGTGCCAAGGCCCTCGGCAATGCGGCGGCGACAGACGCGAGCCTGGGCACCGTGGTCGGCTTTGCCGCCGAACCCGGTCGCCCGGCACTCGATGGCGTGGCTGGCGAAAACAGCCCTTACGCGGCCGCCCTGCTGCGCCACCTCGCGGCGATGAAAGGCACCGAGTTCGGCTCGGTCATGCGCATGGTGACCGAGGAGGTCTACCTCGACACCAAGGCCAAGCAGCGTCCCTGGGTCAATGAAAGCCTGCGCCGCCTGCTCTATTTCGGTATTGCACCACCGGAGCCGACCGGCGACGACGGGTTGATCACCAGCGAGCGGCGGCAGTTGCTGTTGACCATTTCCGACCTGCCCGACCCGAAGCGGGCACAGGTGGAACTGGCCTCGCTGCAGGAGGGCGTGCCGCTCGACGCGCTTTATGGCGTGCTGAAGGCGCGCGGCACGGAAAAAATCCCCGAGGATCCGACGGATCTGCAAAAGGTGCTCGACGCCCAGGCCGAGCGCCTGAAGAAGATGATGTCCGAGCGCGCGGCGTTGCGCACCGACGATCCCGAGATCAAGCGCCTCGTCGCTTCCGCCGACGAGGCCATCGCCCAGGGCGCCATCGTGACGGCGCGCAAATTCCTCGATGGCGCGGTCGGCCGGGTCGAACAGACAGGCGATGCGGTCGATGAGGCCGAAGATCTCGTCAAGCAGAAGCGCCTTGCCGATGCCGCGATCTACGCCAGGCGCGCCGATGCCTCGGCGCTGGTCTTCGATTATAAGTCCGCCGCCGGCGACTACGCCAAGGCGTTTTCGCTGGCCGAAAAATGGGACGACAAGCTGCGCTGGAACTACAAGAACCAGGAAGCCGAGGCGTTGAATACTTTCGGCTATGCCTCTGGCGATCTCGAGGCGCTGCAGCATTCCATCGAGGCCTATCGCATCATCCTGAACTTTATCCCCAACGGCGAACAGAATCGCGACTGGGCGATCACCCGCAACAACATGGCGGTGGTGCTGCAGACCATCGGCGAGCGCGAGACCGAAACCGCTCATCTCGACGAAGCGGCACAGATTTTTCGCGATTCCCTCGTCGTGTTCGAGCGCGAGAAGGACGACCYCAACTGGGCCGCCGCGCAGAACAACCTCGCCAATGTGCTCTTGAAGATCGGCGAACGCGAGAGCGACCCGAAGCGCCTGAATGAAGCGGTGGCGGCAATGCGCGCCACCCTCGAGAAGCGCCCACGCGACAAGGTGCCGCTCGACTGGGCAGCTTCGCAGAACAACCTCGGCCTGGCGCTCTACGCACTGTCCGAGCGCGAGGCCGCCGGCGAGCATCTGACGCAAGCGGAGGCGGCCTACCGGCTGGCGCTTGAGGAATACACGCGCGAAAAGGTGCCTGTGGAATGGGCGATGGTCGAGAACAATCTCGGCAATACGCTTGTGTCGCTTGGCATCCAGCTCAACGACAAGGCAAAGATCAACGCGGCGGCCGACGCCTTCCGCGCCGCGCTCGAGGTGCGAACCCGTGAAACCTTCCCGGTCTCCTGGGCCACCAGCCGGCTCAACCTCGGCAACGCGCTGAGCGGCGTCGCCCGCTTCGACTTGGGCACCAGCGCGCTCGAGGAGGCCGCGGCGGCCTATGACGATGCGCTGACGGTGTTTACCCGGCAGCGTTTTCCGATGGACTGGGCGTCGGCGCAGAACAATCTCGGTTCGATCTACCAGACGCTTGGCCAGCGCACCCGCGACGCGGCCAGGCTAGAACAGTCGGCGGCGGCGTTCCAGGCCGCCCGACAGGTCTATGTCAGACGGAAATTCCCGCTCGACTGGGCAATGAGCCACTACAATCTCGGCAACACGCTGCAGCTGCTTGGAGGCGTGACCGACAAGCCGGAACACTATGGCGAGGCGATCGCCGCCTACCGCGATGCGTTGCGCGAATACAAGCGCGAGACGAACCCGCGGCAATGGGCGCTGGCCCAGGCCGGCCTTGGCTCGACGCTGCACTGGCTGAGCATGAGCAACGCCGACCCGAAGACCCTGCTCGAGTCCATCGCCGCAGGGCGGGCGGCACTTGAAGTGTTGACCGTCGAAGCCGCACCCGTCGACTGGGCCAATGCCCAAAACGGCATCGGCAGGAGCCTTCTCAACCTCGGCAATCTCCAGCGGACCGACAAATATCTCGGCGATGCCGAGGCCGCCTTCACGGCAACGTTGAAGGTGTTCACCCGCGAAAGCCAGCCGATGCAGTGGGCCTTCGAACAGAACAATCTCGGCGACATCCACTGGAACCGCGCCAGCTATGGTGGCGGCAAGGCCGAATATCGAAAGGCGATCGAATTCTTCGAGAACGCCAAGCAAGGCTTTACCGAAGCCGGCTATACGATGCCCATCCCGTTGACCGACCAGAAGATCGATCTGGTGAAGAAACAACTGGCGAAGAAGTAGGGCTCTGTCCGACCGCGCCTTGTCTTTCGGCTGGCTTTACCGTCCCTATATGTCGAGTCACCGGAGCCCATGCCGGGAACCGGAGAAGGATAGCCTATGATTCGATTTTTGTTGGCTTTGCTTCTGTTCGCTATCCCGGCCGCGGCCCACGCAACGGACGCCGGCTGGGCGCTGTTGCGCGACGGCGGCCATGTCGTGCTGCTTCGCCATGCTATGGTCACCGGCACCACCGATCCGGCCAATTTCGACATCGACAGCTGTGCCACCCAGGTCAACCTGTCGGCGCGCGGCAAGCAGCAGGCGAGCAAGATCGGCGCCTTGTTTGCGGCGCGGGCGGCACCCATCGAGCGTGTGCTGTCTAGCCGCTATTGCCGCTGCCTCGACACCGCGCGCATCGCCTTCGAGGCCGAGCCGGAGCTGTTTGCGCCGCTCGATCTCCTGAAGGGGGATGAGACGCAGAAGGCGGCGCAGATCGCGGCAATCATGAAGGAAATCCGCGCCTATTCCGGCTCCGACAATCTGGTCATGGTCACCCATCTGGAAGACATCGTGGCGCTGACCGGCGTCTCGCCACGCGAAGGCGAGGCCGTGGTCGTCGAGCCGCAGGGCGACGGCCTGCGCGTGCTCGGTCGGGTCACGTTCTAGTCGTGGCGATGACCGACTGACGCGTCGGTGAGCAGCCACGCATCGATGCGGACTTGCCATGCCTGGATCATGCGCGCGAACGCGTCCTCCGTCAGCGCCGACAGATACGACCTGCCTGACGCGTTCAGGGCGGTGAACGTGTAGGCGATCGATGCCTCGGTGCCGCCGTCAGCCGCCGGATTGCAGGCCACCTCGACAAATCCGAAACGTGAATCCGGCGTGACCCTGACATAGCGGACACGATGCCCGACAGGATCCCAGTCAGCGCAGGCCCAGAGAGTCGTCTCATCACCATGGGCGGTCCGGAAGACCATGCCTTGCCGCGTTTCGCCGCCTTGCGGATGCAGAAACTCCGGATCCCAGCCCTCCACCCACAATGTCTCGCCGATCGGCGAGAACAGCGGAAAGACGCGATCGACCGGACCGGAAAGGACGATGCTGTGGCAACGCTCAAGATGGCTCGTCATCCGCCTTCGCCCTTCCGTTCGACCAGACGGTGGCTGTCCGCGGCGCCAAGCTCCAGCCCATAGATGCGCTTCAATTGGCCGATTGTTTCGAGCGTCGCCGGCGAAAACGGCGTCTGCCCTTCGAAAGCATGCAGCACGATGCCCTCGATGAGATCGCCGAGGCTCATGTCGCGGTGTTCGGCCAAGGCCTTGAGGACCTTCACCAGTCGCTTTTCCAGGCGAACCCCTGTCTGCACGCGCTCTATATCCATGGCCATCGTGTACCATGGTACATTGGTACACGCAAGCGCACGCCGGCGACTGCCGTTTGTGTTGCCGAAATGCCACCACTGAAAGAAGCCGCAWATTGACCACGACAATGCCGCTTGCGACAACCCGTCGCAGGGGCTATAGGCGCGCACCCGGTCACGAAAACCGAAGTGAGCACAACGGTTGGAGCTTTCGTCTCCGCCCGTGCAGGCGGCTTTGCCGCCCTGTATACGGCGCCGCTTTGGGGATTGGGATCGCGGATATAGCTCAGCGGGAGAGCGCCGGATTTGGTTCCGGAGGTCGCAGGTTCGATTCCTGCTGTCTGCACCACGGATAGCTCAGATTGGTAGAGCATCAGATTTAGGTTCTGATTGTCGAAGGTTCGAATCCTTCTCCATTGGCCTGATAAGCCAGCACCCTGCCACGGTGTTATCTGAAAAACGGTCCGGGGACTGGAATGCTGAAGATCTGACGGACGGCCCAAGCCCTTCGGGCGCGGGCCATCCTGAAAGTCTGACGCCATCGGCTCGCGGCCAGGCCCGCGGTGATGGTCAAGGCGCAGCGTCGCCGGCAAGGGAGGCCAAGGCCTCCGGCGCCCGCTTCGCTGCCCCGCGATCCGCTCCCGCAGGCCCGCCACGGATTGATGCCACCAGTCCCCGGATCATTCGTGCCCGGATCAAGACGCAAGAGACGATGTGAAACGAGAAACGAAGGGAAGATCGACGCATGACTTGACGCCTCGCATGGGGCCATGCCCGACAGGAGTAAGACAATGACCATTCTTGACAAGGTTCTTGGACGCGAGCGCGTCCTCGTAAGGGAAAACGAACGTGCCCTCACCCTGTACAAGGGTGAGATCAAGGCTGTCCTGCTGCCGGGCGAACATTGGCTCGCCAACCGGCGCGGAAGCCTCGAGGTGTCGCGGCACGATCTGAAGAACCCGGAATTCGTTTCGGCATACGAGAAGGCGTTGTTCGACAAGCTCCCGGATGTAGCCGCGCGTCATTTCACCGTCGTTCGCACCGGGCGCACGGACGTCGCCGTCATCGAGCGTGACGGCAACCTGCATGCCGTGCTGGCGCCGGATCGCAAGCTCGTGCTGTGGACGGATGCCGGTCCGTGGAAGGTGACGCTGATCGACACGTTGGCCGATCTGGCCATCGATGCGGCGGTCATGCGCCGGCTCGGCCAGGCCCGGAAGGCGGAACTGATGTCCGTCCATCCGGTCGTCGACGGCCAGGCCGGACTGCTGTTCATCGACGGTGTCCTCGTGCGGACGCTGTCGGCGGGCGTGCATGCTTTCTGGAACGTCGGACGCATGGTGCAGATCAAGGTCGTCGACCTCAAGCGCCAGTCGCTCGACGTTGCCGGGCAGGAAGTGCTGACCAAGGATCGCGTCACGATCCGCGTCAACATCGCCGCCGAATACCGGGTCGTCGATCCGGTCAAGGCGGTGAGCGCTGTGAAGGACTTCTCCGAAGCCCTCTACCGTGCCCTGCAGTACGCCTTCCGCAAGACGCTTGGCGCGCTGACGCTCGACCAGATCCTTGAGAAGAAGATGACGGTCGACGAGGAAGCGGCGGCCAAGGTCCGCGCCGACATGGCGGAGATCGGTGTGGAGGTCAGCGATATCGCCCTGAAGGATGTCATCCTGCCGGGCGAGATGCGCGAGATCCTCAACCAGGTGGTGTCGGCTGAAAAGCAGGCCGAGGCCAACATCATCCGTCGCCGCGAGGAGACGAACGCCACGCGTTCGCTGCTTAACACGGCCAAGGTGATGGCGGAGAACCCGGTGATGCTGCGGCTGAAGGAGCTCGAGGCTCTGGAAACCATTGCCGGCAAGGTCGAGCGGCTGACCGTCCACAACGGAACGGGCGGGCTGCTCAACGACCTGGTCAAGCTCCGCGACACTTGAGCTTACGTAACGTCAATGGGAGAGGCCGCCGGGTCGACCGGTGGCCCTTCTTGCGTTTCTTGAGCGCCCTACCCATCTGCGCCCCGCGCATCAGGCCTTTTCCTGCCGGGAAAAACCGATTAGACAGCGCCCAAACACATGCGGACAGATTCCGCCCGCAACCGAAGGAAAAGCCTCTTGTCCACCACGTTCGACAAAGTCGCCAAGATCATTGCCGACACCAGCGAGATCGATATCGACACCATCACGCCCGAGAGCCACACGATCGACGATCTCGGCATCGACAGCCTCGATTTCCTCGACATCGTCTTCGCCATCGACAAGGAATTCGGCATCAAGGTGCCGCTGGAAAAGTGGACCCAGGAGGTCAATGACGGCAAGGCTTCGACCGACGATTACTTCGTCATGAAGAACCTGTGCGCCAAGATCGACGCGCTGGTCGCCGCCAAGACTGCTTGACGTCAGTTGAGCGCGCGATCTTGACGCGCTCTGCCGCCTGACCCACAAAGCCGCCCATGAGCAGCCCCCGCGACGTCGTCATCACTGGTATCGGCCTTGTCTCCTCGCTGGGAGAGGGTCCGGACGCCCACTGGCAGAAGCTCGCCCAGCCCGGCCTGCAGCCGGTGCTCGAGGCCGCGCGTTTCGCGCCCTACACCGTCCACCCCCTGCCGGAGATCGACTGGAACCTGCAGATCGCCAAGCGCGGCGACCAGCGTCAGATGGAGACCTGGCAGAGGCTCGGCACCTATGCCGCCGGACTGGCGTTGGACGACGCCGGCATCAAGGGCAATGACGAACTCTGCACGACCATGGACATGGTTGTGGCCGCCGGTGGCGGCGAACGTGACGAAGCGGTCGATGCCGCCATTCTCGCCGCTTCCGAAAGCCGCAACGACCGCGACGTGCTGCTGAACGAGAAGCTGACCACAGAACTGCGGCCGACGCTATTCCTGGCCCAGCTTTCCAATCTGCTCGCCGGCAACATCTCCATCGTCCACAAGGTGACCGGCTCGTCCAGAACCTTCATGGGTGAGGAAGGTGCGGGCGTCGCCGCCGTCGAAACGGCTGCCGCGCGCATCCGCTCCGGCCAGTCGACCCACATCCTGGTCGGCGGCGCCTTCCAGACCGAACATTCCGACATGCTGCTCGGCTACGAACTTGCCGGCTACCTGCATCGCGGCCCGTGGAAGCCGGTCTGGCAAAGACAGGGCTCTGAAGGTGGCGGCGTGGTGTCGGGCTCCGGTGGCGCCTTCCTGGTGCTGGAGCAGCGCGAACACGCGACAAGCCGTGGGCGCAAGATCTATGCCGAACTCGGGCCGGTCGTCTCCGGCCGCGCCAGGCGGCGGCGCGGAGAACTCGACACCGAGATCACGGCGCTGCTCAGCGCCGCCTGGCTGAGCAGCGCCGTGATCTCGGTGTCGAGTTCT
>NZ_JBFULQ010000039.1:0-21732 GCF_054049815.1 Mesorhizobium sp. P5_C1
GTCCAACGCCTCGCAGCGCGAGCAGGCGCTGCGCCGCTTCGCCGAGGACGGCCGCAACCCCATCGTCATGGCCGGCTTTGCCTGGGAGGATGCGCTGAAGAAGGTCGCGGCCGAATATCCTGACCTCAACTTCGCCATCATCGACGATGCCGTCGATCTGCCCAATGTCCGCTCGCTGGTATTCAAGGAGAATGAGGGCTCTTACCTCGTCGGCATCATGGCGGCGATGGCTTCGAAGTCTAAGAAGGTCTCCTTCATCGGCGGCATGGACATTCCGCTGATCCGCAAGTTCGAATGCGGCTATGTCGGCGGCGCCAAGTCGGCAGGCGCGACGGACGTCATCCAGAACATGACCGGCGACACGCCGGCTGCCTGGAACGACCCGGCCAAGGGCGGCGAGATCGCCAAGACGCAGATCGACCAGGGCTCCGATGTGGTCTACGCCGCGGCTGGAGGCACCGGCGTCGGCGTGCTCCAGGCTGCGGCGGATGCCGGCAAACTCGGCATCGGCGTCGATTCCAACCAGAACGGCCTGCAGCCCGGCAAGGTGCTGACCTCGATGCTCAAGCGCGTCGACGTTGCCGTCTACACCGCCTTCCTGGACGGCAAGAACGGCACCTTCAAGGGTGGCGTCGAGAATCTCGGCCTCAAGGAAGGCGGCGTCGACTACGCCATGGACGACAACAACAAGGCGCTGGTGACCGACGAGATGAAGGCGGCGGTCGAAAAGGCCAAAGCCGACATCATCGCCGGCAAGCTCGAAGTGCACGACTACACCGCCGACAACGCCTGCCCGTATTGATCGGCACGGACGTACAGCCATTATCTGCAAACCGCCGGGCGCAAGCCCGGCGGTTTTGCGTTGGCTATAGCTTGCCCGCCAGATAACCCAGCGCGAAGACCACGATCAGCCCGACGGCAACGGCAAATCCGCGACGGCCGCCAAGCGCGTGCAGGCCGAAGCCGTGCGGCGCCTGCGACAGGCTTCGGATCACCGTCGGTGATTTGGCATCGCTGCCGCCCAGACCGAAGGTGCGCATCTGCGGCAGGTCGGCAATGCGCTGCGTGATCTCCGTCCAACGCTCTTCGCCATCAGCCGGTTTGGCGCGGTCGAAGAGGTGCATGCGTTCAGCAAGTTGCACGACCGCATCGCGGAAGGCAGCGTCGATCTCCAGGTCGCGCTCGGCCCGTTCGCGTTCCGCATCGTTCATCAGGCCGAGCACATAGTCGCCGGCCCGCGCGACGCGATCGCTTTCACTGGCCATGACTTCCCCCTCCCCTTCTTCCTCACCAGTGCGGCGGCTTGGTTATGGGCACGTCCGGCGCCGCCTGCTCCTCCAGCGCCAGGAAGCGGTCCGTCAGCGCATCGAGCTTGCGCTGCATGCGCTCGATCACCTTCCACTGCTCGGCGATCTGGCCGGATAGTTCTTCGATCGTCTTCTCCTGTTCGGCGGCGCGGATCTCCAGCGTCGTCAGCCGGTCGGCGGGCATGATCATTCAAAGTCCCCAGTCTGGCAGCATAATGCCTCGCAGCGCAGTGCATGGCGACGCCTTGCGCCGCGATGTCAATTTCACCTTTGCCATAGTAGCGAATGTGAAGGCCCCGGCCACGTTGGAAATTGACAAGCACACCGGGATTTGTCGAGAGTGACCAATGCTCCGCCAATTGGCACGGGCGGAGTGTCATGCTAGGCGTTTTGACCAAGCGATAAAAAATAAGAGTGGGACAGGCTGCATGGCGCAAGCCGCAATCGAGTTGATTGGTATCAACAAGAGTTTTGGCGCCGTGCGCGCCAACCGCGACATCAATCTGGAGATCGCACGCGGTACCATCCATGGCATTGTCGGCGAGAACGGCGCCGGCAAGTCGACGCTGATGTCGATCCTCTATGGGTTCTACCAGGCCGACAGCGGCGAGATCCACGTCGGCGGCCAGCCGGCCTCGATCAAGACACCCAATGACGCCATCGCGCTCGGCATCGGCATGGTGCATCAGCATTTCATGCTGGTCGACAATTTCTCGGTGCTGGAAAACATCATTCTSGGCRCCGAGAGCGATGCGCTGCTGAAGCGSAGCATCGCCAAGGCGCGCTCTGARCTSGASCGKCTSGAACGCGAATATGGGCTSGAGGTCGATCCCGATGCGATCATCGAGGAACTGCCKGTCGGCCTGCAGCAGCGTGTGGAAATCCTGAAGGCGCTCTATCGCGGCGCCGAGATCCTGATCCTCGACGAGCCAACGGGCGTGCTGACCCCGGCCGAGGCCGACCACCTGTTCCGCATCCTCGGGCAGCTGAAGGAACAGGGCAAGACGGTGGTGCTGATCACCCACAAATTGCGCGAGATCATGGCCATCACCGACACCGTGTCGGTGATGCGCCAGGGCACGATGGTGGCGACGCGCGAGACCAGGAAGACCACCGTCGAGGAACTGGCCGAGCTGATGGTCGGGCGGCGCGTGCTGCTCAGGGTCGAGAAGGGCGAGGCGGATGCTGGCGCCGTCAAGCTCGCGGTCAAGAACCTGACGGTGAAGGATACGCGCGGCGTCACCATGGTCGACGACATCTCCTTCGACATTCGCGCCGGCGAGATCGTCGGCATCGCCGGCGTCGCCGGCAACGGGCAATCCGAGCTGCTTGAGGCGATTTCCGGCATCCGGCACGCCGTTTCCGGCTCGGTCATGCTCGACGGCAAGCCGATCGACCTGACGGGTGCCGCCGATCCGGGCGAATTGCGCGACCGCGGCCTCGCCCATGTGCCGGAGGACCGCCATCACGTCGGGCTGGTGCTGGCCTTCGAGGAGAACGAGAATTCCATCCTCGGCTATCACGACGACCCTCGCTATTTGAAAGGGCCGTTCCTCAACATCGATGCCATCCGCAACGATGCCAAGGACAAGATCGCCAAATACGACATCCGTCCGGCCGACTGCCGGCTGAAGACCGCGAACTTTTCCGGCGGCAACCAGCAGAAGATCGTGCTGGCGCGGGAAATGGAACAGGACCCGGGTGTTCTCATCGTCGGCCAGCCGACACGCGGCGTCGATGTCGGCGCCATCGAATTCATCCACAAGCGCCTGATCGCCATGCGCGACCAGGGCAAGGCGGTGCTGGTGGTCTCGGTCGAGCTGGACGAGATCCGCTCGCTCTCCGACCGCATCCTGGTGATGTTTGCCGGCCGCATCGTTGGCGAGCGCGGCCCGGAAGCGACCGAAGGCGAACTTGGCCTGCTGATGGCCGGTGTCGAGCACCAGGAGGCCGCCCAATGAGCACGCCTTACGCCAAACTGCCGGCCTGGGCCGACTACGGCCTGATCCCGCTGATCAACCTGTTCGTTGCCTTCGTCGTCGCCGGTTTCGTCGTGCTTCTGGTCGGCGAGAACCCGTTGCGCGCCGCGGTCATCCTGGTCGAAGGCGCCTTCGGCAAGGGCACAGGCATTGCCTTCACCCTCTTCTATGCCACGACCTTCATATTCACCGGGCTTTCGGTGGCGGTGGCAGCGCATTGCGGCCTGTTCAACATCGGCACCGAGGGACAGGCCTACATCGCCGGCCTCGGTATCGCCGTCGTCTGTCTTTCCTTCGACAGCGTGCTGCCATGGTGGCTGACATTTCCGCTGGCCATCGTCGCTTCGTCGGTCGTGGGCGCGTTGTGGGCGCTTATCCCCGCTTATCTGCAGGCTAAGCGCGGCTCGCACATCGTCATCACCACCATCATGTTCAACTTCATCGCCGCTTCGATCATGGTTTACCTGCTGGTCGGCCCCTTGAAGCCGGCAGGGTCGCAAGCGCCGCAGACGCGCAACTTCCTTGCCGGCGCGGAACTGCCGAAGCTCAACTGGATCATCGAACTGTTCGGCGCCAAGATCCGCTCGGCACCGCTCAATGTTTGCTTCCTGCTGGCGCTGGTCATGGCCTTCCTGGTCTGGCTGCTGATCTGGCGCACCAAGCTTGGCTACGAGATGCGCACCTACGGCCACAGCCCGAAGGCGGCACGCTATGCCGGTATTTCGGAAACCCGCATCATCATCACCGCCATGATGATCTCCGGCGCGCTGGCCGGCATGATGGCGCTTAACCCCGTGATGGGCGACCAGCACAATGTCGCGATCGACTTTGTCAGTGGCGCCGGTTTCGTCGGCATCGCCGTGGCGCTGATGGGCCGCCTGCACCCGGTCGGCATCGTGCTGGCGGCGATCCTGTTCGGCATGCTCTACCAGGGCGGCGCCGAGCTTGCCTTCGAAATGCCGGCGATCAGCCGCGACATGATCGTCATCATCCAGGGTCTGGTCATCCTGTTCGCCGGTGCGCTCGAGCACATGTTCAGGCCGTACATCCAGRCGCTGTTCGCTTCGTTCAGTCCGCGATCGGTCGGCATGGAAGCGGTCAAGGGGAAGGGTGCCTGAGATGGATGTGTTCAACGCAATCGTCCAGACATTGGACTCGACCATCCGCCTCTCGGTCCCGCTGCTGCTCGCTTGCCTTGCCGGCCTCTATTCGGAGCGCGCCGGCATCTTCGACATCGGCCTCGAAGGCAAGATGCTGGTCGGGGCCTTCGCCGGTGCCGCGGCCGCTTCCGTGTTCCATTCGGCCTTTCTCGGCCTCGGCATGGCCATCCTGATCTCCGTCGCCTTTGCCATGGTCCACGGCTTTGCCTCGATCACCCACCGCGGCAACCAGATCGTCTCTGGCGTGGCGATCAATTTCATCGCCGCCGGATCGACCATCATCCTCGGCCAGGCGTGGTTCCAGCAAGGCGGGCGCACGCCGGCGTTGCAACCGGGCGAGCGCTTCGAGGCCATCACCTGGCCGGGTGCCGACGCCATCCACGACGTGCCGATCATCGGACCGATCTATGCCGAGCTTCTGTCGGGCCACTCGATCCTGGTCTATCTCGCTTTCCTGATGGTGCCGTTCACCTGGTGGGTGCTGTTTCGCACCCGCTTCGGCCTCAGGCTGCGCGCCGTCGGCGAGAACCCGGCCGCCGTCGACACCGCCGGTATCTCGGTCGCCTGGCTGCGCTACCGGGCGCTGATCTGCACCGGCGTGCTGACCGGCATCGCCGGTGCCTATCTGTCGATGGTGCAGAATGGCGGCTTCGTGAAGGACATGACCGCCGGCAAGGGCTACATCGCGCTGGCCGCGCTCATCTTCGCCAAGTGGAAGCCGGTCAACGCCATGTTCGCCTGCCTCTTGTTCGGCTTCCTCGATGCGGCGGCGATCCGCCTGCAAGGCTCGCCGCTGCCCATCATCGGCAAGGTGCCGGTGCAGTTCATGCAGGCGCTGCCCTATATCCTCACCGTCATCCTGCTCGCCGGCTTCATCGGCAAGGCGATCCCGCCGCGCGCCGGCGGCGTGCCTTACGTCAAGGAACGCTGAGGTCGAAGCGCTGACCGGCGTAGGCGCCGGGTTTTGGACACGATCGTCGGAGAGAACGAACCAATGTCGCATGATCTGTTCGAAGCGGCCAAAGCTGCCATGGCCAAGGCCTATGCGCCCTATTCGAAGTTCCCGGTCGGCGCCGCCTTGCGCACCGAGGACGGGCGCGTCTTTGCCGGCGCCAACATCGAAATTGCCTCCTATCCGGAAGGCTGGTGCGCCGAGACCACCGCGCTCGGCCACTACATCATGGGTGGCGGCGGCAAGATCGTGGAAATCGCCGTCCTTGCCGAACGCATGGCGAAATGCTCGCCTTGCGGCGGCTGCCGGCAGCGGCTGGCCGAATTTTGCCGGCCGGAAACAAAACTCTATCTCTGCGACAATGCCGGCGTGGCCGAGACCGTGACCATGGGCGACATGCTGCCCTACGGTTTCCGCGGCGACATTTTGAAATGAAGACCTGGTTGAACGAAGAACTGGCTGCAATGAAGAGTTGGCTGCGATGAAGGAAAAGGCGCTCGACCATCTCGTCGAAAGGCTCGACGGCCTGGCGCCGTCGACCGCACTGGTGCTGGGTTCAGGCCTGGGCGGGCTGGTCGACCAGATCGAGGATCCGATCCGCATTTCCTACGCCGACCTGCCGGGCTTTCCCAGAAGTGGCGTCACCGGCCATGCTGGCCAAGTGGTGGCGGGCCTGTTCGCCGGCGTGCCGGTGCTGATGCTGTCCGGCCGCGCCCATTACTACGAGCACGGCAACGCGGCCGCGATGCGGCCGGCGCTGGAAGTGCTTGCCGGTATCGGCATCACCAAGCTGATCCTCACCAATGCCGCCGGTTCGGTCGATCCCGACATGCCGCCGGGCTCGGTCATGCTCATATCGGACCACATCAATTTCTCGGGCACCAATCCGCTGATCGGCGAGCCCAGCGACAGCCGCTTCGTCGGCCTGACCGAGGCCTATGACGCCGGCATCCGCAAGGCGATCGAACGGGCGGCGAAGGCGACCGGCACAGCACTTCACAAGGGCGTCTACATGTGGTTCTCGGGCCCATGCTTCGAAACGCCCGCCGAAATCCGCATGGCGCGCATCATGGGCGCCAATGCGGTCGGCATGTCGACCGTGCCGGAGGTCATTCTTGCCCGCTTCCTCGGACTTCGGGTCGCCGCCTGCTCGGTCATCACCAATTTGGCGGCCGGCATGACCGGGGCCGAGCTTTCGCACCAGGAGACCAAGGACATGGCGCCGGTCGGCGGCGCGCGGCTGGCAACGATCCTGCAGCGCGTGTTCCGCGACGGACTGCTGGAGAGCTGATGCTTCCCCAGGAAATCATCCGACGCAAGCGCGATGGCCTGAAGCTGTCGGCGCAGGAGATCGCCGGCTTCGTCGGGGGCATCACCGAAGGGGCCGTTTCGGACGGCCAGGTCGGCGCCTTCGCCATGGCGGTGTTCTTCAACGGCATGAGCCGCGACGAGGCGGTGGCGCTGACGCTGGCGATGCGCGATTCCGGTGACGTGCTCGACTGGTCGGACCTGCCCGGCCCGGTGACCGACAAACATTCGACAGGCGGCGTCGGCGACAATGTCTCGCTGATGCTGGCGCCAATCGTCGCCGCCTGCGGCGCTTATGTGCCGATGATCTCCGGCCGTGGCCTTGGCCATACCGGCGGCACGCTGGACAAGATGGATGCGATCCCTGGCTATACCAGCGAGCCCGATATCGCGCTGTTTCGCAAGGCCGTGCTTGAAACCGGCTGCGCCATCATCGGCCAGACCGCGGACCTCGCGCCGGCAGATCGACGGCTCTACGCGATCCGGGATGTCACCGGCACGGTCGAATCGGTGCCGCTGATCACCGCTTCGATCCTGTCGAAGAAGCTGGCGGCCGGGCTGCAGTCGCTGGTGCTCGACGTCAAGGTCGGCAACGGTGCCTTCATGGAAAAGTCGCGGGACGCGACCGCGCTTGCCAACAGCCTTGTCGAGATCGCCAATGGCGCCGGCCTGAAGGCCTCGGCGTTGATCACCGGCATGAACGAGCCGCTGGCCTCGGCCGCCGGCAACGCGGTCGAGGTGCGCAACGCCGTCGACTTCCTGACAGGCCGTCTTCGTGATCGTCGGCTGGAGGACGTGACGCTGGCGCTCGCCGCCGAGATGCTGCAATCGGCGGGACTGGTGTCGTCGAACCAGGATGGCATGCGGCGCGCCACTGAGACGCTTGCCAGCGGCCGCGCTGCCGCCACTTTTGCGCGCATGGTCGCCGCGCTCGGCGGTCCCGCCGATTTCATCGAGAAACCGGAAAAATACTTGGCTGTGGCGGCGACCGAGTTTGCCGTCAAGGCGACCGAAGACGGCTTCGTCACCGGCATAACGACCCGCGACATCGGGCTCGCCGTGGTTGGCCTGGGAGGCGGACGCACGCGGCCGGACGACAAGGTCGATCACGCGGTCGGCATCACCAGGCTGCTGCCGGTCGGCGCGGAGGTTCGGGCTGGCGAGCCGCTGGCGCTGATCCATGCCCGCTCGTTGGCCGATGCCGAGGCGGCCGCCGCCGCCGTGATTTCGGCCTATGCGATTGGTGCTTCGAAGCCGGCCGCCGACAAGTCGGTCATCCGGCGGATTCTTCCACGCGGCTGATTGCGAATTCTTCCGCGCGGCAGATTATTGAACGAGCAGCAGCGTCCCATTCTCGGCCTGGAATTTGCCAAGCCGATTGAGGAAGCTCATGCCGATCAGATTGGTCTGCAGTGCCTTGTCGTCGAGCACGATGGTCTGGACGTCATTGACCGTGATGCTGCCGATCTGCAGGCGGTCGATCATTGCCACCGCAGCCTTGATCGAGCCGTTGGCGGTGCTGACCTCGTGGCTGAAGTCGGAAGGGTTCAGCGACAGGCCAATCCTGCGTGCCGTCGAGGTGTTGATGGCAACCAGCGTGGCGCCGGTGTCGATCATGCCGTCGACCTGACGTCCGTTGAGCTTGAAGGCCGACGAGAAATGTCCGCGCTCGTCAGCCGTAACGATGACCTTTCGGCCAAGCAGCAGCGGTGTGACCGGCTTGTCGGGCACCGCTGCCAGATTGACGTCCGGCTGGGCTTCGACCGCGGCCTTGCCCGTCATCGGCGATCTCAGCAGGTTCTCGATGATTTGCGGATTCGACTGATACACGATCGGTATCGATGCCGATGTGCCGGCGAAAACGCCAAGGATGAGAAGTTTGCGCAGCATGGATCGGCCTTCGTGACGGCCGATCCATAAGCCCGGATGGTGATTGCCGCTTTAACGCACGCCAAAACCACGCCTTTGCGTAAACATTTGGTAAATCGTACCAGGCAACTTTGCCTGGTACTACTTGGTCCCGTACATGCGGTCGCCGGCATCACCGAGCCCAGGCATGATGTAGCCCTTTTCGTTCAGCTGGCGGTCGATCGAAGCGGTGAAGACGGGAACATCCGGATGCGCCTTGGTGAAGCGCTCGATGCCTTCGGGCGCCGCCAGCAGGCAAAGGAAGCGGATGTTGGTGGCGCCGCGCCCTTTCAGCTTGTCGATCGCCGCGATCGCCGAATTGGCGGTGGCCAGCATCGGATCGACGACGATCACCAGCCGGTCGGCGAGGTCGCTCGGCGCCTTGAAGAAGTATTCCACCGCTTCCAGCGTCTCATGGTCGCGGTAGAGGCCGATATGGGCGACGCGGGCCGCCGGCACCAGGTCTAGCAGGCCTTCGAGCAAGCCGTTGCCGGCGCGCAGCACCGAGGCAAAAACCAGCTTCTTGCCCTCCAGCGTCGGCGCCTCCATCGTCTCGATCGGCGTTTCGATCGTCGTCGTCGTCAGTTCGAGGTTGCGGGTGACCTCATAGCCGAGCAACAGCGAAATCTCGCGCAGCAGCCGCCGGAAGCCGGCCGTCGAGGTCTCCTTCTTGCGCATGATGGTCAGCTTGTGCTGGACAAGCGGATGGTCGACGACGGTGACGCCCTGCATGGTGTTCTCCTGATGCCTGCGCCCGAATGTGCGCGCATGGTCCCTTTCGGACGCGCCGCGCTTCAAGCTGCTTGAGTGAACCCTAGCGGCAATACGCCGGCCAAGGAACCGTTTGGCCAGCACCGACCACAGCTTTGTCGGAAGAAATCAGCGAGAGGCGCCGTTGAGGCGGGCAAGAAGCGCGGTCTTGGTCTTTCGGTCGACGAAAGCGGCCTCGATGGCCGTTCTGGTGACGGCGGTCAGCGCTTTTTCGGTCATCGAGAAATGCTCGGCGGCGGTATCGTATTCGCGCTTCAGCGAGGTCCAGAAATAGGGTGGATCGTCGGAATTGAGCGTCACCTTGCAGCCGGCCGCCTGCAGGGCCGGAAAGGGATGGTCGGCAAAACTGTCGAACACCTTGAGCGCGATGTTGGAGCCGGGGCAGCACTCCAGCACGATGCCCTCATCGGCAATGCGCCGGACAAGGTCCGGGTTTTCGATGGCGCGCACGCCATGGCCGATGCGGGAGGGACGGATGTGATCGAGCGCCGCCTTGACGGTCTCCCAGCCTGTCAGTTCGCCGGCATGGATGGTAATGCCGAGCCCGGCCTCGCGTGCGATCTCGAAGGCCCTGACATAGTCCTCCATGTCGCCGATGCGCTCGTCGCCGGCGACGCCGAAGCCGGTGACCAGCGGGTGCCCGCAGCGCGCCGCGAAGCGTGCCGCCTGCTCGATCGACTCGACGCCGACATGGCGTACGCCGGTGACGATCATGCGGCCCTCGATGCCGGTCTTGGCCTTGGCGCGGGCCATGCCTTCGCCAAGCGCGTCGGTGTAGGCCTTGGGCGACAGCCCGGCCTTCGTGGCGTGGTCGGGCGAAGTGAACACCTCGGAATAGATAGCGCCGTCGCGGGCGAGGCTGGTCAGATAATGGTCGGCCAGCCGCGCATAATCCTCCTCCGTCCGGAACAGATCGGCGGAAAAATCGTAGGCCGCGAGGAAGGATGTGAAATCATGCCAGACGAATGAACCGTTCTGGATATAGGGCGAGGTATCCTTGCCGTATTTCTGCGCCTGGCGGATGACGAGTTCAGGCGCCGCTGCCCCTTCAATGTGGCAGTGCAATTCCGCTTTCAAAGGCATTCAATCATCCCGTCGGTCAGTCCAAGTCTTGAAAATCCAACACCTGGAAGCGCGGCTGAACACCGCGCCTTAAACAATAGCGCCCGCACCATCGATCGGCTATGGTCCCGCCRGTTTTATGACGGATCAAAAAAATGTCAGTTGAGAGAACCACGGCCGCGGGCGGCATGGAAACCTCCTATGGTTTCAAGCGTGTAGGGGCTGGCGACAAGCAGTCCCTGGTCAACGATGTTTTCCACAAGGTTGCCAACCGATACGACCTGATGAACGATCTGATGTCGGTCGGCCTGCACCGGCTGTGGAAGGATGCCATGGTCACCTGGCTCCATCCTCCCAAAAGAATGGGCTGGCGCGTGCTCGACGTTGCCGGTGGCACCGGTGACATCGCCTTCCGGATCGTCGATGCGAGCCACGGCAATGCCCATGCCACCGTGCTCGACATCAATGGCTCGATGCTCGACGTCGGCCGCGATCGAGCCGAGAAGAAAGGCCTGTCCGGCAACACCGACTTCGTCGAGGCCAATGCCGAGGAACTGCCCTTCCCCGACGCCACATTCGATGCCTACACCATCGCTTTCGGCATTCGCAACGTGCCGCGCATCGATGTCGCGCTCAGTGAAGCGTTCCGCGTGCTGAAGCCGGGCGGTCGGTTCCTCTGCCTCGAATTTTCCGAAGTCGAGATGCCGTTGCTCGACAAGGCCTATGAAGCCTGGTCGTTCAACGCTATTCCGAAGATCGGCAAGATGGTCACCGGCGACGGCGAGCCCTATTCCTATCTGGTCGAATCGATCGCCAGGTTTCCCAACCAGCAGAATTTCGCGACGATGATCTCCCGCGCCGGCTTCGATCGCGTCTCCTTCCGCAACTATTCCGGTGGCATCGCGGCACTTCATTCGGGCTGGAAGCTTTGAGGCTGGACCGCATTTCTCACAGTCGACGTGCGCCATGCCGGTTCGAAGAACCGGTAGGACGGGCACGGCCATGAGCACCGTCAGCGCTGGGTTTCGGCTCGTACGGGCGGGCTGGGTGCTGGTGCGCGAAGGCGTCGTCGCCGCCTTGCCGGGCGAGGAGTTGTCCGGCCTGCCGAAGTTCGGCTGGCGGCTGGCGCGGCTGTTCACGCGCCGCCGCGCACTGGCCTACGAGCGCAGCGACCGGCTGGCCAAGGCGGTCGTCCGGCTCGGACCGTCCTATGTCAAGCTAGGCCAGTTCCTGGCGACACGGCCCGACGTCGTCGGCAACGACATGGCGCTCGATCTCGCCATGTTGCAGGACAAGATGCACACCTTCCCGAGAGCCGAGGCGATCGCGGCTATCGAGGCTTCGCTCGGGCGCAAGGTCGCCGATCTCTACGCGCAATTCGGCGACCCGGTCGCAGCCGCTTCCATCGCCCAGGTCCACGCTGCCGAAACCGTCCATGACGGCTCTGCAACCAAGGTCGCTGTAAAGGTCATCCGGCCGGGCGTGCGCCGCCACTTCTTCCAGGATCTCGAAAGTTATTTCCTCGCCGCCCACCTGCAGGAGAAGTACATCCCGTCGTCGCGCCGGCTACGGCCGGTCGAGGTCACCGAGACGTTGGCGCAGACCACCAGGATCGAGATGGACCTCCGGCTCGAGGCGGCAGCCCTTTCGGAACTCGGCGAAAACACCAAGGATGATCCGGGCTTTCGCGTGCCATCCGTCGACTGGGAGCGCACCGGTCGCGACGTGCTGACCATGGAGTGGGTCGACGGCGTCAAGATGAACGACATTGCCGGTCTTGCCGCTGCCGGCCATGACCTGAAGACAATCGCCGCCAACCTCATCCAGTCGTTCCTGCGCCACACGCTGCGCGATGGCTTCTTCCACGCCGACATGCATCCGGGCAATCTGTTTGTCGAAGCAAACGGCACCATCGTCGCCGTCGATCTCGGCATTGCCGGCAGGCTCGGCAAGAAGGAGCGCCGCTTCCTCGCCGAAATCCTCTACGGCTTCATCACCCGCGACTACCTGCGTGTCGCCGAAGTGCATTTCGAAGCCGGCTACGTGCCGCGCCAGCATAATGTCGCCGCCTTTGCGCAAGCGATCCGGGCGATCGGCGAACCGATCCACGGCCAGCCGGCAGAGACCATTTCGATGGCCAAGCTTTTGACCCTGCTGTTCGAAGTGACCGAACTCTTCGACATGGCGACGCGGCCGGAACTGATCCTGCTGCAGAAGACCATGGTGGTGGTCGAGGGCGTGGCGCGCACGCTCGACCCGGCCTTCAACATGTGGAAGACGGCCGAGCCGGTGGTCAGTGGCTGGATCGCCGGCAATCTTGGCCCGCGTGGCATGATGGTCGATGCGCGCGATGGCGCCAAGGCGCTGCTGACGCTGGCCCGCCAGGCGCCCGAGCTTGCAGCGCGCACAGATCGCCTGTCGCGTGAGATCGACCTGATGGCCGAGCACGGCCTGCGCTTCGACGAGACCACCGCCCGCGCCATCGGCAAGGCCGAGGCGCGCTACAGCCGCTCCGGCCGCCTGGCGCTATGGGTGATCGCGCTGACGCTGGTCTATATCGCCTGGAAGATCATATAGCGCCCAGCAACATCAGGGTTTAGCGCCGCAACTTGCAGCGATCTGATTGCATTGCTATCATTGCATTCAGAAACTGCGGCAGAGTGCAATCATATGGCCAGCATTACGATCCGCAACCTGGACGATGAGGTCAAGGAACTGCTGCGCCGATTGGCGGCGGAGAACGACCGCTCCATGGAGGAGCAAGCGCGGGTGATGATCCGGGCCGCCGTTGACGGGCAGATCGGTTCTGCGGGCCGCATCGACCAAATCGAGAAAACCCTCCGCCAGCTGACCAGTTCGCAGGGCGTAGCGACTCCCGCTGCCGCACCGGCAGGCAAGGTCTTGCCGCGCGGCCTCTCCGGCAAGCGCGTCCTGCTCATCATCGGCGGCGGCATCGCCGCCTACAAGGCGCTCGATCTCATTCGCCGGTTGCGCGAGCGAGGTGCCGCGGTGCGGGTGGTCATGACATCAGCCGCTCAGGAATTCGTCACCACGCTATCGGTGGGCGCGCTCTCCGCCGATCATGTCTTCACCGAACTGTTCGACCGCAATGACGAGCACGATGTCGGCCATATCAGGCTGTCACGCGAGGCTGACCTTCTGGTGGTGGCGCCCGCCACCGCCGACCTAATGGCCAAGCTTGCCAACGGCCATGCCAACGATCTTGCCTCGACGGTGCTGATCGCCACCGACAAGCCCGTGTTGATGGCGCCAGCCATGAACCCAAGAATGTGGGCGCATCCGGCGACACGCCGCAACCGCGCGACGTTGCAGAAGGATGGCGTCGCTTTTGTCGGTCCGGCCAGGGGCGAGATGGCCGAAAGCAATGAGGCGGGCGAAGGCCGCATGGCCGAGCCGCTGGAGATTGTGGCCGCCATCGAGGCGCTGCTTGATGTCAGTCCCAAGCCGCTGTCGGGACGCAGGATCATCGTCACCTCCGGCCCGACGCATGAGCCGATCGACCCGGTGCGCTATATCGCCAACCGTTCGTCCGGCAAGCAGGGCCACGCCATTGCGGCGGCACTGGCCAGGCTCGGCGCCGATGTCCGCCTCGTCTCCGGTCCGGTCAACATCGCCGATCCCGCCGGGGTTAAGACCATCCATGTCGAACGGGCGCAAGAGATGCGCGATGCGGTGGAGCAGCTTCTGCCAGCGGACGCCGCGGTGTTCGTCGCCGCCGTTGCCGACTGGCGCAGCGAGAACTCGGCCGGTGAGAAGATCAAGAAGGTCCCCGGCGAAGGACCGCCGGTGCTGCGCATGGTCGAGAATCCCGACATTCTCGCCGGGGTTGGCCATCACAGCCAGCGACCCGGCCTTGTGGTCGGCTTCGCCGCCGAGACACAGGATCTCTTGCGCAACGCGGAAGCCAAGCTTCGCAAGAAGGGCGCCGATTTCATCGTGGCCAACGACGTGTCGCACGAAAGCGGCATCGGTCCTTCGGGCGTGATGGGCGGTGATCGCAATCGGGTGCGGATCGTGTCCAGGGCCGGCGTCGAGGATTGGCCAGAGATGAGTAAGGACGAGGTGGCGGCACGGCTCGCGGCCCTGATCGCCGAACGGCTGAAGACGACCGTCGTTTGACCAGCGGCGCTGGAACGACGGTGTACTTCAGGTCATTTGGCTCTGCATGACCCTGCGATCAATTGGACAAAAGTTCGGCGGTTCGGGCAAGGGCGCCGGCAAAACCGTTGAGCGGAATGGAAAAGGTCACCGCTTGTCCGGTGTCTGCCGCGAAGGCATCGATCTTGAGGGTGGTGCCCGACTTCAACAGCGGCGTGAGGGTCGCATCGAACGCCACCGGCACCAGGCAKCCGACGACCTGGCAGGTGTTGAATGGCAGGCTGCCATCCAGTTTCTGGTCGTCGATGCTCAGGCTGACGCCCTTGGCCAGCGCCAGGCCGAACGGCAGGGCGAGCGTACCGGCGGCATCCTCGCCGGTCTTGCTCGACAGTTCGATCGCCAGCAGGCGCTGGTTGTTTTGCTTGTTGAATTGCTGATGCGACAGGCTGCAGGTCTTGGTCGCGCCGGAAATCTGGCAATTGACCGTCCAGTCGCCATGAGTCTCGGACAGCGCCGACGCGCCACCGGGCAGTTGCGGCGCATCGGCGGCCGGCGCCGCCGCGGTCTTGGTTTGCGCCGCCACGGCCGGCACACCGACGACGCAGGCTACACCCAGCATTGCCACGAAATACGCGTACTTCCTCATCAAGACTCCTCCCGCCCGGCTCCGCCTGGGGCCAGCTGGATGCTGACCTTGAGAGACGCGCCGATCGCGTTCTGTTTAAACCGTTTCGCCGGAGGCGCCGTCATAGCTGACGGCCGGCGCCCATTGACGCCACTCAGTTCACGACGGGCGCCGACCGATAGAGCGGCGAATCGACGACCTCCGTCAAGTGCAATGCGAGGTTGTCAGGCAGATTCTCTGCCGCCGTGAGGTGGCCCTCGCCGGTCGACAACCCGATATTGTTTTCGATCAGCCCCAAGATATGGCACAGCCGCACAGACGCCCTATATTAAGGCCATGAGTTCTTCACGCGGGAAAGAGCGGATGTCGGCGTTTCGACCATCGATGGTTTTCACATCGGCAATGCTGGCGACGGCAGTGCTGGCCGGCGCTTGCCTGCCGGCTTCCGCGCAAGCCGTCAATTCCCTCAACGGCAACAACGCGCTGATCCGGCAGAACGACCTGCAAATCCTGCAGAACCGGGTGCAGCGGCAGCTCTACCAGCAGCAACAGCAGCAGTATCGTGCCCAGGACCGCCAGATCGTCCAGCAACCGCAGCCGGTGGTGCCACAATACACGCCAAGCTGCACGACGCAGATAATCGGCGTCACCGCCTTGAGCAATTGCCGCTGACAAGCCGGCGTTTTTCATTTATTAGCCGACTTATGTATTCGGAGTGTCTCTCGGCACACGCGAAAGTTTTGGTTTTGCAACGATGCCTTGTCGCGCTATGCGGCATTGCATCGACTGGATTCACGAATGATAGCCACCAAGAAGAAGGCCGTACGCAAGGCAAAGAAGGGCGAGAGCATCCGTCAGGTGGCGGCGATTCCGTTTCGGCTGAACGCGCGTGGCGATGTCGAGGTGATGCTGGTCACATCGCGAACCACAAGACGCTTCATCGTCCCCAAGGGCTGGCCGATGAAGGGCAAGAGCGGACGCAAGGCGGCCACCATCGAAGCGCGAGAGGAAGCCGGCGTGCTCGGCAAGACGCTGAAGGAGCCGGCGGGCACCTACTCCTACTGGAAACGGCTGGCCAACCGCTTCGTCCGGGTCGACGTCATCGTCTATCTGCTGGAGGTCACCGAGGAACTGGCCGACTGGCAGGAAGCCAAACGGCGGCAGCGGGCCTGGCTGCCGGCCGCAGATGCGGCCACGCTCATCGATGAGCCGGACCTTTCGACCCTGGTGGCGAACTTGATGATTGCCAAGCCMGAGCCACTCGACCTCGCCTGAGGCTGGACTTCACTCGCTCGTGTCGCCCGCTTCGGGAAAGGGACGCACCGGCGCGCCGGTATAGGCCCACAACCATTCGCGCGGCAGCGGCCCTTTGTTTCGCTCGACTTGCTGCGACTGTTCCCAGGCATGCGCCAGGATGCCGACCGAGCGCGACAGCACGAAAAGCCCGCGCGTCAGCGGCGGCGGAAAGCCGAGTTCGCCATAGATGACGGCGGTGGCGCCATCGATGTTGAGCGGTATCTTTTTCCCTTTGCGCCGGGCGACGTCCGCCTCGATCGCCTCGGCGATGTCGGCGAAGCGTCCATTGACGACACCACGCGCGGCAAACGCGCGGGTCAGTTCCAGCAGGCGCGGCGCGCGCGGGTCGACCGGATGGAAACGGTGGCCGAGCCCTGGCACATAACCCTTCTCCTCGGCGAAGAACCGGTCGAGACGCGTCGAGACGGCTTGATTCAGCGTCATGCCACCGTCGAGCGCGACAGCGATGTCACCGTAGAAGGTCAACGCCTGTTCGCCGGCACCGCCATGCACGTCGCCGAGCACGTTGATGGCCGAGGCCATGGCGCTGTTGATGCCGACGCCGCAGGTTGCAGCCATGCGCGCAATCGCGATCGACGGCGCTTGCGGCCCATGGTCGACGGCGGCGCCCAGCGCAATGCCGAGCAGCGCCGCCTGGTCCTCGCTGGGCAACTCGCCACGCAACATCAGCCAGATCATCGCCGGGAAGCTGACGCGGCCGATCAGATCCTGGATCTCATAGCCGCGAAGCCGGATGACACCGGGCCGCATCTCGATGATATCGGTCTGCCACCATTCCTCGCCGCGCTCACGGCCGGTCTTCTTCTCGGTGCTCATGCCCGTGCCTTTGCCTTGGCGCGCGGCGGCAGATCGGCGAAAACCTCGTCCATATGCTCGCCCAGCGCCGGTGGCGGCTTCGTCGGCAGGGGTGCCGCGCCATCGACCATGAAGCCGCCGCGCAGAACCGTCAGCGGCCTGTCCATGCCCGGCACGCCCTCGAAATTCGCGGTCACCTGGCGTTCTAGCACTTGCGGCTCGGCCAGCACTTGCGGGATCGTCAGCACCCTGCCCGCGGGCACGCCGGCGCGATTGAGCGTCTCTTCCCAGACTGCCGCCGCGGCGCCCGCCAAGGCGTCCTCGATCTCGACCTTGAGCGCCGCACGGTTGCGCTTGCGCGTCTCGCGCTCGGCAAAGCGCGGATCCACCGCCAGCTCCGGCCGCCCGATCAGCCGGCACAGCGCCACGAACTGCTCCTGCTTGTTGGCGGCGATGTTGAGCAGTCCGTCGCCGGTGCGAAAGGCGCCGGACGGCGCCGCTGTCATGTTCTCATTGCCCATCGGCTGCGGATCGACCGCTGCCGTCAGGTAGTTGGAGACCGGCCAGCCGAGCGCCGAGAGCGTGCATTCGAGCATCGAGACGTCGAGAAAGGCGCCCTCGCCGTTCGTCTTCTGTCGCACCAGCGCCGAGGCGATTGCGAACGCCCCGACCAGCCCCCCAAGCGTGTCGGCGACGGGATAGCCGACCCGCAGCGGCGCCGTCTCCGGCGTGCCGGTGATGCTCATGATCCCCGACAGGCCCTGGATGATCTGGTCATAGGCGGGATTGTCACGCATCGGCCCGGTCTGGCCAAAACCGGATATCGCGCAATAGACAAGGCCGGGGCGGACCGCCTTGAGCGCCTCGTAGCCAAGGCCGAGCCGATCCATCACGCCGGGGCGGAAGTTCTCCACCAACGCATCGGCGCTCGCGACCAGATCGAGGAAGCGTTCGCGATCGGCCGGCTTCTTGAGGTCGAGCACCACCGATCGTTTGCCGGCGTTCTGCGCCAGGAACGAGGCGCCCATGCCGGCGCTGTTGAGCGTTGGCGATCCGCCGAGCTGGCGTGCCAGGTCGCCGCCTTGCGGGACCTCGACCTTGATCACGTCGGCCCCGAGCAGCGCCAGCTGATAGGCACAATAGGGCCCGGCCAGGACGTTGGTCAGGTCGAGGACGCGGATACCGGAAAGCAATTCGGTCATGACAGCTCAAATCGATCAGGCATCGCCCGGCACATGCTCCGGTCCACGCCGCCGGCGGTGCTCGACATAGGCCCAGATATGCGGCCCGACCAGGCCGATGAAGGCGAGCGTCAGCAGCGTCAGCGACAGCGGATGCTTGTAGAACACCGACCAGTCGCCATTCGAGATGGTCATCGCCCGGCGGAACTGGGTTTCGGCGAGTGGCCCCAGGATCATGCCGATGATGACCGGCGCGGTCGGGAAATCGAAGCGCCGCATCAGGAACCCGGCCGCCCCCAGGAGATAGAGGATGACGAGGTCGATAGGCGATTGCGAGATGCCATAGGTGCCGACCGTGGCGAACACCAGGATGCCGGCATAGAGCTGCGGCGCCGGGATCTTCAACAGCCGCACCCACAGCCCGATCAGCGGCAGGTTGAGGATGACGAGGATGACGTTGGCGATGAACAGGCTGGCGATCAGTCCCCAGACGAGGTCGCCCTGCGTCGTCAAAAGCAGCGGCCCCGGATTGATGCCATAGCTCTGGAACGCCGACAGCATGATCGCCGCCGTCGCCGAGGTCGGCAGGCCGAGCGTCAGCATCGGCACCAGCACGCCGGCCGCGGACGCATTGTTGGCGGCCTCGGGACCGGCAACGCCTTCGATGGCGCCGACCGTGCCGAATTCCTCCTTGTGGTTCGACAGCTTCTTTTCGATTGCGTAGGACAGGAAGGTCGGGATTTCTGCGCCGCCTGCCGGCATGGCGCCGATCGGAAAGCCGATCGCCGCACCGCGCAGCCAGGGTTTCCACGAACGCGCCCATTCGGCTGTTGTCATGTAGAGCGAGCCCCTCAGCGGCACGATCTCGTCCTTGCCGGCATAGCGGCGCGAAGCCATGTAGAGTGTCTCGCCGACGGCGAACAGGCCGACGGCGCAGATGATGACGTCGACGCCGTCAAGCAGTTCGGTCATGCCGAAGGTAAAGCGCGGCTGGCCGGTCTGCAGGTCGACGCCGATCATGCCGATGACGAAGCCGGCGAACAGGCTGGTGAGGCCGCGCACCGACGAGGAGCCCAGCACCGCCGAAACCGTGATGAAGGCCAACACCATCAGCGAGAAATATTCGGCCGGGCCGAAGGCGAGCGCGAATTTGACCACCACGGGCGCCAGGAAGGCGACGCCCAAGGTGCCGATGGTGCCCGCGACGAAGGAACCGATCGCCGAGGTGGCAAGTGCGGCCCCGCCGCGGCCGGACCGCGCCATCTTGTTGCCTTCCAGCGCGGTGACGATGGTGGCGCTTTCGCCAGGCGTGTTGAGCAGGATCGACGTTGTCGAGCCGCCATACATGGCGCCGTAATAGATGCCGGCGAACAGGATGAAAGAGGCCTCCGGCGCCACCTGGTAGGTGATCGGCAAAAGCAGGGCGATGGTCAGCGCCGGCCCGAGACCGGGCAGCACGCCGATGGCGGTGCCAAGCGTGGTGCCGAGCAGGCACCACAGAAGATTGACTGGGGTGAAGGCTACCGAGAAGCCGTGTGCGAGATGGCCGAGCGTTTCCATGGCGTCAGGCTCCAAACGTGCCGATGATCGCATCGATCACCGTGTTCAGCTGGTTCTCGATGAAGCCGGCGCCGATGTTGACGCCGAGCGCCCTGGCGAAGCCGAAATAGGCGGCCAGCGCCAGGATCAGGCCGAGCCCTACGTCGCGCAGCGTGCGCTTGCTGCCGAAGCCGTAGCAGACGAGAACGAACATGATGACGGATGCCGCCGTGAAGCCCAGCGGCTGGATCAGCAGCAGGTTGGCGACGAGGCCGATGACGACGAAACCCATCGCCTTCCAGTCGGTCGGCGTTTCCTTTTCCTCCTCCGGTTGCCAGCCGCCGCGAAGCGCCGCGAGGATGAGCAACAGGGAAAGCACCACAAGACCGACCATGGTGAGGTAGGGAAAGACGGTCGGGCCGACTTTGGAGTAGAGCGGCGACACCGGGATCGCCAGCGTCTGCCAGGCTACAGCGCCGGCGCAGGCCAGAAGCCCGACGCCGATCAACAATTCCGGCACGGCAAGGCGCGACGACGCCGCCTGCTGGTCACTGCTGCTCATGATTGTCCTCCCCAAGAATACTGGCCAGGATAGCTGGCCAAGATGCCCGGCACCGCACGGCCGGTCCTCACCGCAGTGCCGGCTTTGCATTCCATGCGAGAAGGGGCGGCGAGCGCCGCCCCCTTTTGGGAAGATCAGGCGAGCCCGAGGTCTTTCAGGATGGCCTCGATGCGGGCCGTATCCTCGGCAACGAATTTCGCATAATCGTCGCCCGTGAGCAGGATCTGCGTCCAGTTGCGGTTCTTGCACTCGGTCGCCCAGGCGTCGCTCTTGGCCATGCTCTCGACCAGCGTGATCATCGCCGCCTTGTCGGCATCGGAAACGCCGGGAGGTGCGAAGACCCCGCGCCAGTTGAACAGCTCGACATCGATGCCGGCTTCCTTCAGCGTCGGCGCGTCGATGCCGTCCTGGCGCTTGTCGGCCGAGATGGCAAGCAGCCGCAGTGCGCCCGCCTTGACCTGCTCGGAGAACTCGCCGAAGCCGGAGATGCCGGCCGCCACCTGATTGCCGAGCAGCGCCGACAGTGCCTCGCCGCCGCCGGCGAACGGCACGTAGGACAGGTTTGTCGCCGGCACGCCGACGGTCTTGGCAATCAGCCCAAACAGGATGTGATCCGAACCGCCGGCCGAGCCGCCAGCGACAGGAACCTTTGTCGGATCGGCCTTGAGTGCGGCGACGAAATCAGCTGCCGTCTTGAACGGCGACTCCGCCGGCACCACCAAGGCCTCGAACTCGCCGGTAAGGCGCGCGATCGGCGTGACTTGCGTCAGATTGTTGGCAGCCTTGTTGGCGATGATCGCGCCGACCATGACCATGCCGGCAACCATCAGCGAATTGCCTTTGCCGTTCCATTGGTTGATGAACTGCGGCAGCCCGACCGTGCCGCCGGCGCCGCCGACATTGGTGATCTGCGAACCGGAGATCAGCTTTTCGCTGCGCAGCACCTGATCCATCGTGCGCCCTGTCTGGTCCCAGCCGCCGCCAGGTGCCGCCGGCACGAAAATCTGGATCTGCGGCGCGCCTTCGGCGAAAGCGGGAGAGAGATGTAGTCCTGCAAAGCCGGCAGCGCCTGCCGCGGCCGTGCTCATCAAAAATCTGCGTCTGTTCAGCATGGGATTCCTCCAGATCACGACACCTCCTCTGGTGC
>NZ_JBFULQ010000040.1:0-21708 GCF_054049815.1 Mesorhizobium sp. P5_C1
CCCTCGATGATCATGTGCACGCCCTGGATGACATAGCGCTCGTCATCGCCCTTGAGCGCGATGATGCCCTTCAGGCGCAGGATGTTGGGGCCTTCCATCTGGGTGATCTTCTCGATCCACGGGAAGAACTTTTTCGGGTCCATCTCGCCGCCGCGCAGCGACACCGACTGCACCGTCACGTCATGGATGTCGGAAGGATGCGCGTGATGGTGGTGGTCATGCCCATTATGGTCATGATCATGATGGTCGTGGTCGTGGTCGTGGTCGTGGTCGTGATCGTCATGCGCCTCGAGGAAATGCGGATCGTTTTCCAGCGCCCTTGAAAGGTCGAAGGCGCCGCGGTCAAGCACTTCCGTCAAGGCGACGCCGGCGCGCGTCGTGCGATGGATCTTCGCCGCCGGATTGATGGCACGGATCGTCGCTTCGACCTTGGCGAGTTCTTCGGGGGTGACGAGGTCGGTCTTGTTGAGCACGACGACGTCGGCGAAGGCGATCTGGTCCTCGGCTTCCCTGGAATCCTTGAGCCGCAGCGGCAGATGCTTGGCATCGACCAGCGCCACCACCGCGTCGAGCCTGGTCTTGGAGCGCACATCGTCGTCCATGAAGAAGGTCTGCGCCACCGGCACCGGATCGGCGAGGCCGGTGGTCTCGACCACGATGGCGTCGAAACGGCCGGGCCGGCGCATCAGGCCTTCGACGACGCGGATCAGGTCGCCGCGCACCGTGCAGCAGACGCAGCCATTGTTCATCTCGTAGATTTCCTCGTCGGATTCGACGATCAGTTCGTTGTCGATGCCGATTTCGCCGAACTCGTTGACGATGACGGCGTAGCGCTTGCCGTGGTTTTCCGACAGGATGCGGTTGAGCAGCGTCGTCTTGCCGGCGCCGAGATAGCCGGTGAGAACGGTTACGGGGATCTGCGTCTGTGCGTCGCTCATGACTTGCCTCGAAAAATCTGGGCCTTGAAAGGCCTCGAAAAGGGATTGTCGGCTCCATATAGGACGTGTGCCGGGCTTTTGCACGAGGCAAACCGATGGGCCAAACCGGCTTGCCGGCATTGCCGAATTTTCATTGGCGGGAGCCGCCGTCACAGCCTAGATCAGGAGACGGGGGCCAATTCGAGAGGCACGATATGTCCGGAAAGCCATTCTCCATCTCATTGAGCCGGCGCAAGGCGCTCGGCTTGATCGCGGTGACTGCCGGAGGTGGTGCCTTCCTGCCGGCCGCGGCAATCGCCGCCCAGTCTTCGTCCTATGCCGGGCTGACCCTGTTCCAATCCGGCGCCGGCGTTTGTGCCATCACGCCCGAGGTGACCGAAGGGCCGTTCTATTTCGACCCGAAACTCGAACGTGCCGATGTCACTGAAGGCAAAAAGGGCGTTGCCCTCACTGTAAGGCTGCAGGTTGTCGACGCGACCTGCCGCCCGCTTGCCGGCGCCCGCGTCGACATCTGGCATTGCGATGCGCAAGGTGCCTATTCGGGCTACCCGGGACAAGGTGACGGCCGTGATGTCGACACGTCGGGCCAGACGTTCCTGCGTGGCTGGCAGAAGACCGATGCAAGCGGCATCGTTTCCTTCGCCACCATCTATCCCGGCTGGTATCACGGCCGCACCACCCATATCCATTTCAAGGTCTTCCCTGATGAGAATTCGGTGATGACCGGGCAGTTGTTCTTCCCCGACAGCGTCAGCGACCAGATCTTCACCACTGTCGCGCCATACAACGACAGGCCCGGCAAGCGTGACACCTCGAACGCCGGCGACGGCATCGCCAGGCAGGCCGGACCGCTGTCGCGGGCCGCACTGCACGAGGTGGAGGATGCCTATCAAGCACTGATGATCGTGGCAGTGAAGCCCGGCTGAGCGACATTCCCTCACGCATCTGGTCCGCGGCGAAAACTCCGCTCGCGAAAAGTCGTTTGTCATCTAACTGAAATAAACATCTGGCATTAGCCACCGCGGACACCGCAATGCTTGCCGGCAAAGCTGTTTGGAGCGCCGGAATCTTTTTGATAGTCGATTGCCAACCGGCCGGCTGAGTCTATGCTGACCGCACCGGTACGGCCGAAGAGGGATGACCATGGCCAAGGCGGACAAGACTGCAACAATGAGCCGGCTGCATTCGGCAGCAAGGCTGGCAAGAACCGCGCTTGCGGCGCGGCTTCTGGCACACGGCTTCTATGCCGGCCAGGACCAGATCATGCTGGCGCTCGACCGTGAAGACGGCCAGACGCCGGGTAATCTCGCCGGACGCCTCGGCGTGCGCCCGCCAACCATCACCAAAACCATCAACCGCCTGCAGGCGCAGGGCTTTCTGGAAAAGCGCGCCTCCTCGGCCGATGCTCGCCAGGCCCATATTTTCCTCACCGACACGGGCCGCGACATCATCCACGCTATCGAGAAATCGGTGAAGAAGACCGAAAAGCAGGCGCTGAAGGGCCTCGACAAGAAGGACCAGAAGGCACTGTTCAAGCTGCTTGCCCGTATCGAGGCCAACCTCTCGAATGAGGAATTGGTGTTGATCGACGACGACGCCGAGACGGACGACTGATCGCCTGGTCCCGGCGCAACAATCAAGCCGCCTCCGTTGCAGTGCCTTGGATCAGCGACGACCAGCGTCCCGGCGTCATGCCATACGCCTTCTTGAATTGCCTGATGAAATGGCTTTGGTCGCTAAAGCCGGCCTCGATGGCGATCTGCGCCAAGGGCTCGCCGGCGGCAATCATCCGCCGCGCGCTCTGAAGCCGGCGCATCACCAGGAAGCGATGCGGGCTGGTGCAGAAGGCGGCCCGGAAATGCCGTGACAAGGCATAGCGGTCGAGCCCAGTGATCGCCTCCAGTTCGCCCGAGCAGACGGGGCGGCCGAAATTCTCCGTGAGATAGTCGCGGGCCAGCGCAGCCGCCCGCCACGCCGTCCTGGCAATCGGCTTCGCCGGCTGGCCGGCATGCCGGGTCAGGCTTTGCATCAACTGGGTGAGGAAGTCGGCAACGAACAGCTCGTCGAGTTCCTCCTCCAGCGGCCCCAGCGCCGAAAGCAGCGTCGTGCAGAAGCTATCGTCCGTCAGCACGCCGTCCCTGACAAAGGGCAAAGACGCGCCGCCAAGGCAGTCGAGCATCAACGACGGTTCCAGGTAGAGCATCCTGTAGCGCAATCCGTCCTCGGTGCCGGCACCACCGTCATGCAATTCGTCGGGATGCAGCACGATGATCTGGCCAGGCAGGCTGTGGCGCGTCGCGCCGAGGTAGCGAAACCGCTGTACGCCGTGCAGCGTCACCCCGATCGCATAGGTGTCGTGGCGATGCAGGTCGAAGGCGCTGCCATGGAACCGCGCCTCGATCCGCTCCATGCCGGCAGGGTCGGAGGCGGAGATGATGCGGTTCTCCGCCGCGTCAACGCACAAACGTCCAAGACCCTCGAAGGCCTGGCTGTTTAGATCGTGCGACATCTTCTCCTTCAGCCTCGTATCGGGGCACAGCTCGAATGGTCAATGTCTCATGTTCGATACGAAATTTGCAATCGTGCTCCGGCAGGATCTGCCGGTCTGGCAGAAACTCAACGTCACCGCCTTCCTGACCAGCGGCATCGTCGCCCAATTCCCGGACATCATCGGCGAACCCTACCGCGACCGCGCCGGCAATCTCTACAATCCGCTGTCGATCCAGCCGGTCATCGTGCTGTCCGCCGACCAGGCAACGCTGGCCGCAATCAACCGGCGCACGCTGGAGCGTGGCGTGACAACCTCGCTCTATGTCGAGGAGATGTTCGCGACCGGCCACGACGCGGCCAACCGTGCAGTCTTTGCCGAATTCGCACCTGAAGACGCAAAGGTGGTCGGTATCGCGCTTCGCGCCGAGAAGAAGGTGGTCGACAAGATCACCAAGGGCGCCCGGATGCACGACTAGGGTGCGCTGAATATGCCGGCCTGATCGGGGGTTTCGACGCACCTTCGCTCCAAAAGACTAAGCCTGCCGGGCGCTGTTGTTGTGCCAGCCGGCTTTGGCGTGGTGGCAGCCGACAATTGGCTTGCCGGCAAGCGGCATTTCCCGCAAAGGTGGGCTCCAGCCCAGCTTCCCATCCGGCCTGCAAGTGAGTGCTTCCCAAAGACATCCAGAAAGCGCAACGCCCCCGGTGGCGATCCTCTGCATGCTTTCCACCTACATCTTCTTCACCTTCCTCGACACCAGCAGCAAATATCTCGTCCTGGCCGGCGTATCCGTACTGATCGTCGCCTGGGTGCGATTTGCCGTGCATGTGGTGCTGGTCGGCACGCTTTTGCGCGGCTGGCGCCAACCGGTACGGTTTCGCCCGGTCAACCTGCCGGCCCATGTCCTGCGCGGTCTGTTCCTGTTCGGCTCGACCATGTTCAACATCCTGGCGCTACGCTCCCTGCAACTGGCCGAAACCACCTCGATCTATTTCTTCGGGCCGATGGTGATCACCGCACTTGCCGGCCCGCTGCTTGGCGAATGGGCCGGCTGGCGGCGCTGGCTGGCGATCCTGACCGCTTTCGCCGGGGTTCTGATCATCACCCGGCCAGGCGTCGGCGTTTTCGGCATCGGACATCTCTTCGCGCTCGGCTCGATGCTGTCGAACTGCTTTTACGTCATCATGACGCGCCGCATGTCGGCGAGGGAGACGTCGGAAAGCCTGATCCTGTTTTCGGCACTGGCGCCGGCGGTGCTACTTTTGCCCCTGCTGCCGTTTTCGTTTTCCCTGCCGCATGATGGCTGGCACTGGTTCGTCCTGCTCATGCTTGGCGTGTTCGGCGGCGTCGGCCACTGGCTGCTGGTCCAGGCCTACCGGCTTGCGACGACCACCGCATTGGCGCCCTATCCCTATTCGCAGATGGTGTGGATGATCATTTCCGGCTGGATCGTCTTCAAGCAGTTTCCCGACCGTTGGACATTGGTCGGCGCCGCGATCATCGTCGCCAGCGGCCTCTACATCGTTCATCGCGAGCATCGGCTTCGGCTGCAGAGCCGCGCGGCCTCCGATGTCGAAGCGGAGGCGTTGGCAAAAAAACTTTGATTTACTGCCGATCGATGGCATAACGCCGCCTTTAAACTGTTTAATGCATGTGGGAACCGGTTTCGGGACAACGACATGCATAGGGACTGAAGCCGGTCGGGGAGCACAGGTCGCTGGCACAGAAAATCAAGCTTTCGACGATCGCGGATGCGCTCGGCGTCTCCACGGCCACGGTGTCACTGGCGCTGCGCGACAGTCCGCTGGTCGCCGGCACCACCCGCGACCGCATCAAGGAACATGCCCGCACCATCGGCTATATCTATAACCGGCGCGCCGCCAGCCTGCGCACCTCGCGTTCGGGCATTGTCGGGGTCGTCGTCCACGACATCATGAATCCGTTCTTCGCCGAGATCCTGCGCTCGATCGAAAGCGAACTCGACCGCAGCCGCCAGACCTTCATCCTGTCCAACCATTATGACCAGCTCGAGAAGCAGCGCACCTTCATCGATACGCTGCTGCAGCTGGGCGCCGACGGCGTCATCATGTCGCCGGCCATCGGCACGCCGGCTTCCGACATCCTGATGGCCGAGGAGAACGGCCTGCCGGCGGTGCTGATCGCACGCACGGTCGAGGGTGCCGATGTGCCGGTCTTTCGCGGCGACGATGCCTATGGCACCGGGCTCGCCACCAACCATCTGATCTCGCTCGGCCACAAGCGCATCGCCATGATCGGCGGCACCGACCAGACCTCGACCGGCCGCGATCGCTACCAGGGCTATGTCAACGCCATGGAGGCGGCCGGGCTTGAGGTCAGGCCGTCCTGGCGCATCGCCGGCCCACGCACCAAGCAAGCCGGCTTCGAGGCCGCCGGGCAGTTCCTAGCGCTGAAGGACAAGCCGACGGCCGCCTGCTGCTGGAACGACCTTGTCGCCATCGGCCTGATGAACGGCATCGCGCGTGCCGGCCTGGTGCCGGGCGTCGACATCTCGGTCACCGGCTATGACGATCTCGAAGAGGCGGCAATTGCGACGCCTGCGCTGACCACCGTCTGGAACGGCCAGCGCGAGGTTGGACGCCGCGCCGCCAGCGCGCTGCTGGACAAGTTGAACGGGCAGACGGTGCGGCCGTCGCAGGAACTGATCAAGCCGGAACTGCATGTGCGCCAGTCGACCGGCAAGCCGGTGGAGCGTGCATGACCAAGGCCGAGCAATTGCAGACCGTCGCCATTCTGGTGCCGGGCGATTTCAACGATCATGCCATCAAGCGCATCGACAGCACCTTCAAGCGAGTCAAGATCGAACGAGCCGATCCGGCGCTGGTCACCGACGAGATGCGCAGCAACGTGCGTGGCATTGCCTCGTTCGCCGGCATCAATGCGGCGATTATGGATGCATTGCCCAATCTCGAACTCATCGCCTCCTTCGGCGTCGGCTATGATTCGGTTGATGTCGGATATGCGGCCGCCAAAAACATCATGGTCACCAACACGCCCGACGTGTTGACCGAAGAGGTTGCCGACACCACCATCGGGCTGCTGATCAACACCATCCGCGACCTGCCGCGCGCCGAGACCTGGCTGCGTGACGGCAGCTGGCTGCGCAAGGGCAACTATCCGCTGAGCCGGCTGACCTTGCGTGGCCGCAAGGTCGGTATTTTCGGCATGGGCCGCATCGGCCAAGCGGTTGCCCGGCGGCTGGAAGCTTTTGGCCTGTCGGTCGCCTATCACAATCGGCGCCGGGTCGAAGGCTTGAGCTACCAGTACCACCCGACATTGAAGGGCCTCGCCGAAGCGGTCGACACGCTGATTTCGGTGGCGCCCGGCGGCGCCTCGACGGAGAAGGCGGTCAATGCCGAAATCCTGTCGGCGCTCGGCGCCAACGGCGTCTTCGTCAACATCGGCCGCGGCAGCACGGTCGACGAGACAGCGCTGGCGGCAGCGCTCGCCAATGGCACCATCGCCGCCGCAGGGCTCGATGTCTTTGCCGACGAGCCGAACGTGCCCAAGGCGCTGCTCCACGCACCGAACACCTCGCTGTTGCCGCATGTCGGCTCGGCCTCGGACCATACACGGCGCGCAATGGCGGATCTGTGCGTCGACAATCTGGTCTCCTGGTTCACCGAACGGCGGCCGCTGACGCCGGTGCCGGAGACTGTGAATGTGAAGGCCAAAGCTATTCCAGGAAAAGCGTGAAGCGCCTTTCCGTCCGGACAGGCGGCAGGTTGCCACACTTATTAACGTCCGCTTAACCATCTGAAATCATTCTTCATCCTGTCCGTGTTCGAGGATGAAGAATGATAAAAACGCTTTCCCTCGTGACAGCTACCGCCGCGCTGTTTGGGAGCTTTCATCTGCTTCACGACGGCGGCGGTGAAAGTGCCGCCGATGCGGTCGCACCATCCAATAGCTACAGGCTGGTGGCCAATGGCGACCAAGGCAACTGCGCGGTCACGCGCGGTGCGTCGGTTTCGGATGACCTGTCGCTGTTGACGATGGGGCTGAACTGCCGCCGGCTCTTGCCCGGCATCGAGCGGGCAAAGTTCTGGCGCCAGGAACAGGACGGCACGGTCGCCTTCAGCGCCAATGGCGTCGATCCGATCGTCACCTTCGCGGTTGCTGACGGTGACGGCTACGAATCCTATGCGCCGGCCGCACCATTGCTGTCGCTGGCGGCGACAGGTGATTTTAGGGACTGATTATTCCGCTGCGGCGCGCGCACCGGCTTTCGCCACGGCGTGCAGCCGCACGGCATCGCCGAAGGCACGGAAAATCTTGACCGAGTTGCTGTCCGAGTTGACCCAATATTCCGGATGCCATTGCACGCCGACGGCGAAGGCGCGGGAGTCGCGCACCGAAACCGCCTCGACCGTGCCGTCGCCGGCGACCGCCTCGATCTGCAGTTTCGAGCCCAGCCGGTCGATCGCCTGGCGGTGCAACGAATTGACCTTGATGTCTCCGGCGCCGAACACGCCGGCCAGGCAGCTGCCCGGCTTGATCGAAATGGTCTGATGGATGGCGAAGCGCTCATCCTGATTGTCGCTCACCGGCGCGCGGTGGTCGAACGAACCCTCGCGCTCCTGGATTTCGGTGCCCAGCGTGCCGCCGAGCGCCACGTTCATTTCCTGGATACCGCGGCAGATGGCGAGCAGCGGTACGCCGCGCTCTATCGCCCTGCGAATCAGCGGGAGCGTGGTGGCGTCGCGCGCCGGGTCGTAGGGGCCATTGGCCTCGCTGGCGTCGCCGCCATAGAGCGAGGGGTGCACATTGGATTTCGACCCGGTGACCATGACCCCGTCGACCGACGAGAGAAGTTCGTCGAAGTCGAGCCTGTCGCCGAACGATGGCACCAGCACCGGAAACACGCCGGCACCGGCAATCGCCGCCTCCAGATATTGCTGCGGGGCGGCATGCCAGGTGTAGTTGTCGAACTGACGTACGTCGGTCGATATGGCGACGAGCGGCTGATGCATTTTGGCTCTGTTTTCCATCTGCAAAGGATGTCCTGCCTCCAAAATAGGCGATCCGCCGCCATTTTTCCATGACAAGTTTCACGTGTCGCATGGGCCACGAAACAGCCTGTTAGACTATAGTTGCAAGGCGGCTGGGCTTCGCCGTCAAATCGGGCCGCCGCGCTGGACTCGACCTCTTGCCTGTGTATTGTTTCGCGCCAACCGACACGGAAGCGAGGATTTTCCGAACGTCGGTCTGTCTGGTCCAAAAGGGAGGAACTTCATGGATCGTCGTTCATTCATTCGCAAGGCTGGTGTTACTGGCGTCGGTGCTGCGGCGGCGGCGGCCACGCTCGCGGCGCCGGCAATAGCCCAGTCCAATCCCAAGGTGACGTGGCGGCTTGCGTCGTCCTTCCCGAAGTCGCTCGACACCATCTATGGCGGCGCCGAGGTGTTCTCCAAAATGCTGTCGGAAGCCACCGATGGCAACTTCCAGGTCCAGGTCTTTGCCGCCGGCGAGCTCGTGCCCGGCCTGCAGGCCGCCGACGCCACCACGGCCGGCACGGTCGAGGCCTGCCACACGGTGGCATATTATTACTGGGGCAAGGACCCGACATGGGCGCTCGGTGCGGCGGTTCCCTTTTCGCTCAACGCGCGCGGCATGAACGCCTGGCACTACCATGGCGGCGGCATCGACCTGTTCAACGAGTTTCTCGCCACGCAGGGCCTTTTCGGCCTGCCGGGCGGCAACACCGGCGTGCAGATGGGTGGCTGGTTCCGCAAGGAGATCAACACGGTTGCCGACCTGTCCGGCCTCAAGATGCGCATCGGCGGCTTTGCCGGCAAGGTGGTGCAGAAGCTCGGCGTCGTGCCGCAGCAGATCGCCGGCGGCGACATCTATCCGGCGCTGGAAAAAGGCACCATCGACGCCGCCGAATGGGTCGGCCCGTATGACGACGAGAAGCTCGGCTTCTACAAGGTGGCGCCCTACTACTACTACCCCGGCTGGTGGGAAGGCGGTCCGACCGTCCACCTGATGTTCAACAAGGCGAAATACGACGAGCTTTCGCCGGCTTACAAGTCACTGCTGCGCACCGCCGCCCAGGCTACCGATGCCAACATGCTGCAGAAGTACGATTATCTGAACCCGGCAGCGGTGAAGCGGCTTGTCGCCGGTGGTGCGAAGCTGCGCCCATTCAGCCAGGAGATCATGTCCGCCTGCTTCGAAAAGGCCAACGAGGTCTATGCCGAAATGGAAGCCTCCAATGCGCCGTTCAAGAAGATCTGGGAATCGATCAAGGGCTTCCGCAAGGAGCACTATCTTTGGGCGCAGGTGGCCGAATACAATTACGACACCTTCATGATGGTCCAGCAGCGCAACGGCAAGCTTTAGCCCCTGTAAACCACTCCAATGTATTCATTCAAGGACCCCGGGCCTGTTCGCCCGGGGTCTTTCTTTTCAGGCTGGCGAGGAACTCACCTCGATCAGTATTCCGCCTGGCGCAAGGCAGTAGAAGGTGGTCGAATTGACGCCGCCTCGCGTCAGCTCCTGGACTTCGCCAGGCGCGAGGCCCGCATCGGCAAGCTCGGCCTGCTTTGCGTGCACAATGTCCGGTTTGCCGACGAAGAAGCCGACGTGAAAACCATCGGGATAGCTGGCTGCCCGTCCCTTGCCTGGTGTCATCAGGTTGAGGGAAAAACCGTCGGTGCCGCGTAGAACCGCGAAGGCATCCTTGCCGCGCATAGCGACAAGCTCGAAGCCGAAATGGCTGGTGAAGAAGCCGGCAAGAGCCGCGACTTCGGTGGCAATGAGATTGGCATGGTTCAGTTTCATGGTCCTTTGTCCTGTCGTTGATTGAAGCGCGGACAGGCGTGGCTGCAGACTGTGAACCGGCGGGCCGTGGCATCAGGAAATCCGGACATGACCCAACCGGCTCGCGGGCTTTGGCCTCGCTTGCCGGCCGTGGGTTCTCCCGCAAATCATGCGGTGAACGGGCCTCCGTTCAACAACGGAAGAGACCGGACTACCGAACCGGTCATGTCTTTTTCGGCGCGCACCCAATAACCGATCGATGGGTTGCCGGCAAGCGCGCACGGCCAAGCCGCAGCCGCTCAGCCCGCGCGCGGCACCACCAGCACCTTGACCTCGCCGGGGGCCGGCGGATTGGCGATCACCGCTGCCGCGTCTTCGAGCGCCACTTGCCTGGAGATCAGCCGGTCGATCTCGATTGCGCCCGATGCAATGAGTTCGGCGGCGCGGCGATGCGTGTAGGGATTGAGGAAGGAGCCGAGCACTTTCAATTCCCGGAACAGCAGGTCGAAAGGCTCGAATTCCGCTTTCATGCCTTGCGGCGTCACGCCGACGATGACGACCTTGCCGCCGGCGCGGGCCAGCCGCATCGACTGCTCGACGGTCTCCCGCACGCCCGCGCATTCGAAGACGACGTCGACACCGCCTGGCGCCAGGCCCGTTGGTCCGGCGACGGCATTGATGACATCGGCGGCGGTCGGATCGACCGTCGCCGTGGCCCCGAGATCTTCGGCAAGGCCGCGCCGCGAGGCCTGCCTGGTCGACAAGATGATGGTCGTGGCCCCGGCCAAGCGCGCCAGCTGCACCGTGAGCAGGCCGATCACGCCGCCGCCAAGCACGGCCACCGAGCTGCCTGGCCTGATTTCGGCCAGATCCACGCCATGCAGGCAACAGCCGAGCGGTTCGCAGAAGGCACCATGCGTCGGCTTCAGGTCGGCAGGCAGGATGAAGGCTTGCTTCTGCGGCAAGGCAAGGTATTCGGCAAAGCCGCCATCGCGATGAATGCCGATGGCACGCAGGTTGCTGCAGAGGTTGACCCGCCCTGCATGACAGTGCGCGCAACGCCCGCAGGCGATGTTGGGGTCGCCGGTGACGCGGTCGCCCACGGCAAAGCCGGAGACGGATTCTCCGAGCGCCTCGACGATGCCGGAGAATTCATGCCCGGGCGTCACCGGTGGCGTGCACGGGAATTCGCCGTGGAACAGATGCCGGTCCGTGCCGCAGACGCCGCAGGCTTCAACGCGCACCAGAAGCTCATCAGGCCCGATGCTGGGCTTGTCGACCTCGCGCAGCGCGATGCTGCCCACCGCTTCCAGCCGAACCGCTTTCATGATCGTGGCCATGCCGGGTTCAGTTGAAGCTTGGCGGTTGCGACAGGTCCGGCTGGGGTGCCGCCGGTTTGGCCGGCGGCGTGTCGCCGAAACTCGGTGGTTGCGACAGATCAGGGGCGGCAGGAGCGACCGGCGCCGAGCCGCCGTCGGCCGGCGGTGTGCCAAGCGGCGACAGGCCGGGGACTTCCGGCACCTTGTAGTCGATCGTGCCGGGATCGACCACCGTGCCCTTGTAATGCATCACCATCTGCGGGAAGGCGATGGTCAGCCCGATCATGATCACCTGGATGCAGACGAAGGGCACCGCGCCGCAATAGATCTGCCCGGTGGTGACCGGTGCGATCTGTTTGCCGGTGATGCGGTCGAGATAGGGCACGCGCGCAGCGACCGAGCGCAGGTAGAACAGCGCGAAGCCGAAGGGCGGGTGCATGAAGCTGGTCTGCATGTTGACGCCCAGAAGCACGCCGAACCAGATCAGGTCGATGCCGAGCTTGTCTGCGGCCGGCGCCAGCAGTGGCACGATGATGAAGGCGAGTTCGAAGAAGTCGAGGAAGAACGCCAGGAAGAAGACCAGCATGTTGACGCCGATCAGGAAGCCGACTTCGCCACCCGGCAGCGAGGTCAGCAGGTGCTCGACCCAGATGTGGCCGTTGACGCCGTAGAAGGTGAGCGAGAACACCCGCGCGCCGATCAGGATGAACAGGACGAAGGACGACAGCCGCGTCGTCGAGGTCAAGGCCTGCTTGACCACGTCCAGCGACAGCCGCCCCTTTGCCGCCGCCATGATCAAGGCGCCGACAGAACCCATGGCGCCGCCCTCCGTTGGGGTGGCGATGCCGAGGAAGATGGTGCCGAGCACCAGGAAGATCAGCGCCAATGGCGGGATCAGCACGATGATCACCTGCTGCGCCAGCCTGGACATCATGTTGAAGTTCAGGCGTTTGTCGGCAATTGCCACGACGTAGATGAAGAGCACGCCGGCGGTGGCGCCGAGAATGTCGGCATTGTCGCCATGCGCCGGCGCGAGATAGCGATACGCCGCGTAGGAAACCGCCAACGTGACCAGCAATGCCGCCAGCAGCGACAGAACGCCGTGGCCGAGCGTGCGGGCCTCCAGCGGCAGCGCCGGCACCGATGCCGGCCGGACGATCGACATGATCAGGATGTAGAGCGCGTAAAGGCCGGTCAGCACCAGGCCCGGGATCAGCGCGCCCGCATACATGTCGCCGACCGAGCGGCCGAGCTGGTCGGCCAGCACGATCAGCACCAGCGACGGCGGGATGATCTGGGCGAGCGTGCCGGATGCGGCGATGACACCGGATGCCAGCCGGCGGTCATAGCCGTAGCGCAGCATGATCGGCAGCGAGATCAGGCCCATGGCGATGACGGATGCCGCCACCACACCGGTGGTTGCTGCCAGCAGCGCGCCGACGAAGATCACCGCATAGGCAAGGCCGCCGCGGATCGGTCCGAACAGCTGGCCGATCGTGTCGAGCAGGTCTTCGGCCATGCCCGATCGCTCGAGCACGATGCCCATGAAGGTGAAGAACGGAATGGCAAGCAGCGTGTCGTTCGACATCACCCGGCTGCCGTAGAAATTATCCGGCAGGGCGTGCAGAAGCGGCCAGGCGAGATTGATCGATCCACCGGAATAGGGCGAGAGAAGCACGCCGATGAAGAAGAACATCAAGCCGTTGGCGGCCAGCGAAAACGCGACGGGGTAGCCGATCAGCAGGAAGATGATCAGCGAGGCGAACATGATCGGCGCCATGTTCTGGGCGATCAACTCCATCATGAACGCACCTCTTCGGCCAGCGCCTTGGCTTCGAGTTCGGCCTGCTCATGTGCCGAYATGAACGGATTGGGGTCGTCCATATCGCCGCGCATGATGGCGATCTTCTTGATGATCTCGGAGATGCCCTGCAGAGCGAGCAGGAAAAAGCCGACCAGCAGGATGGCCTTGGCCGGCCAGATGATCAGTCCGCCGGAGTTGTTGGACATCTCGCCGCTGCGAAACGACAGCGACACGTAGGGAACGAAATAGATCACCATCAGCGTCACGAACGGCATCAGGAAGAGGATGTGGCCGAGCAGGTCGATCCAGTGCTGCACGCGGCGCGAAAACATGCCGTAGACGATGTCGATGCGGATATGTTCGTTCTGCTTCAGCGTATAGGCGGCAGCCAGCATGAAGGCTGCGCCGAACAGATACCACTGCAGCTCCAGCCAGGCGTTCGAGGATATGTCGAAGATCTTGCGGATGATGGCGTTGGCGGCGCTAACCAGGATCGCCAGCAGGATCAGCCACGACACCCATTTGCCGATGAATTCGTTAGCGCGATCAATGGTCCTGGATAGAGCGAGAAGCCCTGCCATGCATTCCTCCCTGTGCCGGAGGCGTTCCGGCTTCCCCCTCAGGTCCGTCACGCCGTGTGGTCCAACGGTATGCCGCGCGTGGATTGACGGGTCAACAAGGATGGAGGCAGCAAAGGTCATCGCATCGGCGGGCAGGTCCGGATACTGGCCGTCTGCCCCGGCGTCATGCAACCAAAGTCTGATGGTTTCAGGCGATTTTGGCGGTGTCGCGGCCGGCACCGATCAGCACCAGGATGGCGACCAGGAACAGATACATCCAGGCGTCGCGCCATTCGACCGGGAAATAGCCGGCCCACAGCGATTCGGCCATGCCGAAGGCGGCCGCGCCGAGCGCTGCGCGCGGCGGCGAGAGATAGCCGCCGACCGCGGTCACGAACAGGATCTTCAAGCCGTAGACCAGGCCTGACCCGAAGCTGACGTTGCCGTAATAGAGGCCGGCCATGACGCCGGCCAGTGCAGCGCAGAAACCGCCGAACAGCACCGCATGCCGGAACACCGCGCGCACGTCGACACCGCACATGGCGGCCGCCTTGGGGTCGTCGGAGACGGCGCGCCAGCGCCGGCCGAAGCTCGAGCGGGCAAAAGCCCACGCAGCCAGCACGATTGCCGCCAGCACCACCGCGCAGTCGATGAGCTGGATGAGCGTCAGCGTTGCCTTGAAGGTTGCGTCCTGCGCGAAAACGACGGGCTGCGCCAGCATYGGCGGCAGCCACAGATCATGCGTGTCGGCGGCGATACGGCTCGCCTCCGACAACAAAAGCAGGATGCCGAGCGTCGTCACCACGATCGCATTGGGCGAGCGGTCGGCCAACGGTTCGAAGACGCTGCGCGACAGCACGTAGCTGACCAGCGCGGAATAGAGGAAAGCCGCGGCGACGCCGAGTGTCACCGCAGCCAGCAGCGTCAGCCACAGCACCTGATAGCCGAAAGCCGCGGTGAGGATCATCGTCTGGCCGCAAAACGCGAACAGCGCGCCATAAGCAAGATTGGTGCGGTGCAGGATACCGTTGGTCAGCACGTAGCCGAAGGCGAGCAGCGCGTAGAGCGCCCCCGAATGCAGCCCGTTCAGCACCTGCTGGAAGAAATAGAGCATGCAAAACCCTCGGATCATGCCGTCCCGAAGCAACGGTTTTGACGACGACATGTTCAAAAAGGCTGCGGGGGGCCGCATCCCTGCGAAGGTTTGCATCGCGGAATCTAACTTGTCAAATGCGATTTATCGGTTAGATTTCAGGCATGACGGTATCCTGGACCCCGCACCGCTTCACCGGCGGCCTGCTTGCGCTCGACACGGCGAACACCGTGGTGCTGCGCGGCGATCTGGAGAAAACGTTCGACCGCTTCGATGATCCGGCCGAGATCGCCCGCTTTGCCGACGCGGCGAGCGCCTTTCGCGCCGCAGAGCTGGGCGACCGGCAACTGGCCGTATCGTCGCCCGTGGCAATCGCGCCCGTCGTGCTGTCGATCCGCGAGGCGACTGACCGGCTGTTTCGTGGCGCGGTGTCGAAAGGCGCGGTTGCCACCGCCGATCTTCCCGGGTTCCTGAGCGCCTGCGCCGAGGGGCTGGCTGGCAGCCGGACCGAAATCGGGGCGCCGGGAAGGCCGTTCGGGGACCCGGTGACGCCGATCGCCTTCGAGGCGGCGCTGGCGGTTTCCGCCCTGTCGCTGCTGCGCGACGACACCGTCGCAAGGCTGAGGATCTGTCCCAACTGCACCTGGCTGTTCGTCGACAGAAGCCGCAATTCCAGCCGTCTTTGGTGCGACATGGCGGTATGCGGCAACCGTCAGAAGGCAAGTCGTCATTATCGTCGCCGCCGCATGGCGGCCAATGAGGTCAAGGATGCTTAGAAGTCTTTCCCGCTCGATCGTTGTCGGCGCTGCATTGATTGCCGCCGTTGCGCTCGGGGCCTGCCGCGATACCGGCAACGACGAAGGCAAGCTGTTCGAGATTTCCGGCAAGATATTCGTCTTCAACTACCGTCTCGCCAGGGCAACCTATGTCGTCACGCTACGGCCACTGCAGCCGATGGGAGACGGCCAGGTGGCTGTCGCCAGCTTCCAGGATCCCGCCGGCGGCGCGCCTTTGGTGGTCGAGCAGAAGGTCTGGCCGAAGCTCGACAAGGTGACCCTTGAGAGCCCGGCCCTGACCTGCGTCGTCAAGAACAAACCCTATGCGATCGCCATCAGCATCAAGGGCGCCGATGGCGCCATCCTGCAAAAGATCGACACCACCTTGATGTCGACGGAGGACCAGTCGGTGCTGCCCGACCGGCCGCTGGTCATCGATCAGCTCTACACGGCCAATCCCGATCTCGTCGGCCATCCCGACGGCAAGTTGCCGGGCGAACCGAAGCCGAATTGCTCCAATGGCATCTGACGCGCAGAAATTTTAGTGCGCTAGGCAGCGTCCGTAGAGTGGTTCCACACCCGATCCGAGATCGCCTCGGACCGTTCGTTGCGCGTTGCCTGGCACCTTCGATTTTGTTTGACCTGCCTTGCAAGGGGAGAAAGGATGCGTCATCCGACTCCGAACGTTGGCTGCCTGCTCCCACGCGGCCTCCGCAGAGGAAATGCCTGATGACGCTGCACGATGTCGCGCTCGACGACAAGTTCGACCTCGCAAAGGACCGCATCTTCCTGTCCGGTGCGCAGGCGGTCATCCGCATGCTTCTGATGCAGCGCGAGCGCGACCGTCGCGCCGGCCTCAACACGGCGGGGTTCGTTTCCGGCTATCGCGGCTCGCCGCTCGGCGGCCTCGACATGCAGTTGTGGAAGGCCAAGAAGCAGCTCGGCCAAGCCGATATCGTCTTCCAGCCCGGCCTCAACGAGGAGCTTGCCGCCACCRCTTGCTGGGGATCGCAGCAGACGGAACTGCTGGGCGAGGGCACCCATGATGGCGTCTTTTCGGTCTGGTACGGCAAGGGGCCGGGCGTGGATCGTTCGGGTGACGTGTTCCGCCACGCCAATCTCGCCGGCTCGTCCAAACATGGCGGTGTGCTCGCCCTGATGGGCGACGACCACATGGCCGAATCATCGACCAACGCGCACGCCACCGAATTCCTGTTCGTCGACACCATGGTGCCGATCCTCAATCCGGCCGGCGTCCAGGAGATCATCGATTACGGCCTCTACGGCTTTGCCATGTCGCGCTTTGCCGGCACTTGGGCGGCCATCAAATGCGTCAAGGACAACATCGAATCGACGGCTTCGGTCGATGCCTCGCTCGAACGGCTGAACATCGTCGTGCCCGATTTCGACATGCCGCCCGGCGGTCTCAATATCCGCCACGAGATCGACATGCTCGGCCAGGAAGAGCGGCTGCATGAATACAAGCGCGCCGCTGCCTCCGCCTTTATCCATGCCAACGGGCTGAACCGCATCGTCTATTCGGGCGGCCGCAACCCGAAGCTCGGCATCATCACGCTGGGCAAGAGCTATCTCGATGTCCGCCAGGCGCTGGAGGACATCGGCATCGACGAGGCGGCCGCCAACCGCATTGGCGTGCGGCTGTTCAAGGTCGGCTGCCCCTGGCCGCTCGACCTGCAGCATATCGCCGACTTTGCCCGCGGTCTCGACACCATCGTCGTCGTCGAGGAGAAGCGCTCGCTGATCGAGGTGCAACTGCGTGAAAGCCTTTACGGCACCGCCTCGCAGCCGGTCATCGTCGGCAAGAAGAACGAGCGCGGCGACTGGCTGTTTCCGGCCAAGGGCGCGCTCGACCCCAACGAGATCGCCATCGCGCTTGGCGAGAGGATCGTGCGGACCATCGGTCCGTCTGAAGAGATTTCGGCGCGGGTGGCAAAGCTACGCCAGTTCCAGGCGATGTTGGCGGATGCCACCGACATCGGCTCGCGCACGCCGTTCTTCTGTTCCGGCTGCCCGCACAATTCCTCGACCAAGGTGCCGGACGGCTCGATCGCCGCTGCCGGCATCGGTTGCCACTTCATGGCGCTGTGGATGGACCGCAACACCCTCGGCTTCACCGCGATGGGCGGCGAGGGCGCGCAATGGGTCGGGCAGGCGCCGTTCTCGAAGCGCGACCACATCTTCCAGAATCTCGGCGACGGCACCTATAACCATTCCGGCACTCTGGCGATCCGCTTCGCACTCTCGACCGACGCCAACATCACCTACAAGATCCTCTACAACGACGCCGTCGCCATGACCGGCGGCCAGCCGCACGAAGGCGGCCTGACCGTCGACATGATCGCTAGGCAAGTGCGCGCCGAAGGAATCGACCGCATCGCCATCGTCACCGATGAGCCGGACAAATATGCCGGCAAGGCCGAATTCCCGGTCGGCGCCACCATCCATCACCGCGACGACCTCGATCTCGTCCAGCGCGAGCTGCGCGGCGTCAAAGGTGTGTCGGTGCTGCTCTACGACCAGACCTGTGCGGCCGAAAAGCGCCGCCGCCGCAAGCGCGGCACCTTTCCCGATCCCGACAAGCGGGTCTTCATCAACGAACTGGTCTGCGAAGGCTGCGGCGATTGCGGCGTGCAGTCGAACTGCGTTTCGATCCAGCCGGTCGAGACCGAGTTCGGCCGCAAGCGCAGGATCGACCAGTCGAGCTGCAACAAGGATTTCTCCTGCGTCAACGGCTTTTGCCCGTCCTTCGTCACCGTGCACGGCGCCAAGATCCGCAAGGCCGAGGGGACGGCCGGCAAGGCCGACCCGCTCGACGGCGTGCCGACGCCCGCCGAGTTCCCGCTTGGCGAGCAGGGCTGGGCGGCGATCATCGATGGCGTCGGCGGCACCGGCGTCGTCACCGTCGGTGCCGTGCTCGGCATGGCGGCCCATCTCGAGGACAAGGGCTGCGGCATGATCGACATGGCCGGCCTTGCCCAGAAAGGCGGCTCGGTGTTCACCCATGTCCGCATCGCCCGCACCCCGGACGACATCCATGCCATCCGCGTCTCGGCCGGTAAGGCCGATCTCGTGCTTGGCTGCGATCTCGTCGTGTCGGGCGCCAAGAAAGTGCTGACGGCGGTGCGCGAGGGCCACACCATCTTTCTCGCCAACACCGCCGAGATCATGCCCGGCGAATTTGCCCGGTCGGCCGATTTCTCGTTGCCGATCGAGCGCCTGAAGAAGGCAATCCGCGCCGCCGCCGGCGACGGCAAGGCGCATTTCTTCGACGCCACGCGCACCGCCACCGCGCTGTTCGGCAATTCGCTCGGCGCCAACATGTTCATGCTCGGCTTTGCCTTCCAGCACGGCGGCTTGCCGCTTTCGGCCGAAGCTGTCGAGAAGGCGATCGAGCTCAATGGCGAAGCCGTGGCGATGAACATCGCCGCCTTCCGCTGGGGCCGCCGTGCCGCCCATCAGCCGGATTTCGTGCGCGGCCTCGTCGCCCAGCCGGGCAAGACCGGGCAGGCCGCTGCGATCGCCGAGACGCTGGATGACATCATTGCCCGCCGCGTTGCTTTCCTGACCGCCTACCAGAATGCCGCCTACGGCAGGCGTTATGCCGAAAGGATCGCCGTCCTGCGCGCCGCCGAAGCCAAGGCCGTGCCCGGTTCGACCGCGGTGTCGGAGGCTGCCGCCAGGAACCTGTTCAAGCTGATGGCCATCAAGGACGAGTACGAGGTGGCGCGGCTCTATACCGATGGCTCCTTTGCCGCCGAATTGGGCAAGCAGTTCCAGAGTTACGAGAAACTCGAATTCCATCTCGCCCCGCCGATCATGGGCCGCCGCGGCAATGACGGCACACCGAGGAAATCGAGCTTCGGCCCCTGGATGATGAAGGGTTTTCGCCTGCTGGCGGCGATGAAAGGCGTGCGCGGCACCGCCTTCGACCTGTTCGGCTACACGGCCGAGCGGCGCATGGAGCGGCAGCTTCTTGCGCAGTACGAGGTGGATCTGGACCTCGTCGCCAGATCGCTGGCGCCGGCCGTGGTCGATGCGGCAATTGCCCTTGCCTCGGTGCCGGCTCTCATTCGCGGTTATGGCCACGTCCGCCGGGCCAGCGCCGAAAAGGCGGCCGGCGAACGCAAAAGGCTGCTCGAACGTCTGTCGAACACGCCGGCACAGCCGAAACTTCAAGCTGCCGAATGATCGATACGCCTTGTTTACCTGAAGTCTGGTTTCCCAGCCGATCCTGCATCTGCGCGCCCTCGGCAACCGAGCCGAAACCACTGTTCTAAGCCTTTCTTAAGGCGGACGTGGCATGACAGGGCTTAGCGTTGGGCCGACAATATGGGCAGGACAAAGACCGAAAACATCCCACCGGATGTTTATATCCAGTTTGTGCGGTCGTTGTTCGACAACGCCCACATGCTGGTGATTGGCGGCGTGTGCTACTGGATCCTCGGATTCATGATCTACTTTCGCACGCACAATCCGTTGTTCCTGGCTTTCTCTTTTACTCTACTGTCCATCAGTCTTTTCCGTTACTTCGGCATTCGCGCCTTCCGCAAGGCGGGCGGTGTCATAGCCAATGTCGACGAGGCGCGGCGGTGGGAGCGCAACTACATCCTCAAGGGCAGCCTGCAGGGCCTCGGGTTGGGCGCGCTATGCTTCATTTCGATCTATGTGTACCCTGATCCCTTTGCCGAACTGGCCGCGACGTCGCTGGCCATTGCTACCCTGGTCACGGTTGTTGGCCGGAACTACGGATCTCCGCGCATGGTGCGGATTTTTTCCGTGACCTTCATTGGTCCGGCGGCACTTGCACTCTTGCTGCGCATGGATGTCCCTTCGGTCGTTCTCGGGTTGATGATCATCCCGTTGACTTTCATCACCATCAACAGCGCCGATCACGTCCGCAACGTGCTTTTCTCGGCCGTCATTGGCCACAAGGAAGCGAGGAAGCTCGCCCTCAGGTTCGATCGCGCCCTCAACACCATGTCGCACGGCCTTGTCATGCTCGGCCCCAACGGCCGCGTGGCGGTGGCCAATGCCGAGGCCGCGCATTTGATGTCGCTCAAGTCGCCGGATGCGCTGCTCGGGCGGTCGATCCACGGTCTGTTGATGCGCGGTGTCGCAGGCGGTATGCTAGCGCCGAAGGATTGCCGCTATATCGAGGCCCAGTTGACGCGCGCCCTGCGCGAGGGCCGCGACCGCAAGGTGCTGGTTTCCCTCGCCAACGGCCAGCACTATGAATTCTCGGCTCGCGAGGGCAGCCAGGAGCTGGGCGTCATCACCTTCGAGGACGTCACCGCCCGCGTCGAGGCGGAAGACAAGATCCGCTTCATGGCCCGCTACGACAACCTCACCGGCCTGCCCAACCGCGCCTATTTCCACGAACTGGTCGGCGAGGCCATGGCGTCCGGCGACGGCGACCGTCTCTGCGGGCTGGCAGTGCTGGATCTCGACGATTTCAAGAGCGTCAACGACACGCTTGGGCACCCGATCGGCGACGGGTTGATCTACGCCGTCGCCGAGCGCCTTGCGGCCATTGCCGGGCAAGGCATCACGGTCAGCCGTTTCGGCGGCGACGAATTCATGGTCTTCTTCGACCGCGTCGAGGACGAGAGCCATCTGACCGGCCAGCTCGACGAGATTTTCGCCGGCCTGCAGGGAGAGGTCGACGTCGCCGGTCACGGACTGCGCATCCAGGCCAGCGGCGGCGCGGTGCTGTCGCGGGTCAAGGATACCGATGTCGACGCCATGATCGTCAAGGCGGACCTGGCGCTCTACAAGGCCAAGGAGCTCGGCAAGAACAGCTGGCGGCTGTTCGAGGCCTCGATGGATGCCGCCTTCCGCAACCGTCAGCTGATGAAGGCGGATCTGCGCACTGCCGTGGAAAGCAAGGTCCTGCGCGTGGTCTATC